>NZ_AXWQ01000014.1 GCF_000482745.1 Oleidesulfovibrio alaskensis DSM 16109
ATACGCCGGACAACGGCAACAGCCCCCAAGCGTAAAGTATCAAAGTTCAGATGCTCAAAAAAAGCACCACGACTTTCACGGTGACAACCGGGATCAACGCTCGTTTATCACATGGGCAACACTGTGGCTTTCAGAGTGCTACCGTGTTAGCAAGCCCGGTTCTGTACTGATGACATTCACAGATTGGCGGCAACTTCCTGCCATGACTGATGCCCTGCAAGCTGGCGGTTGGCTATGGCGCAATATTGTTGTGTGGGATAAGCCGACTGCCCGGCCGACCTTAGGCGGCTTCAGGAATCAGTGTGAATATGTGCTGGTAGGCGTTAAGGGCAAGTTTCAGCCGTGCCACCGCCAGTGCCTTCCCGGCGTGTTTAAGCATTCCATTGTTAGTCACCAGCGGAAACAGCACATGACAGAAAAACCCCTTCCTCTACTGGTAGACCTGCTGGCCATTAGCCCTGAAGGCGGAGTAGTGCTTGACCCATTCATGGGTTCCGGCTCGACAGGGGCAGCGGCCCTATCTACAGGCCGCAAGTTTATCGGCGTTGAGATGGATAAGGGGTATTATGGGGTTGCGTGCGAAAGGTTGGACAACCAGCATGGGCTGGCGCTGTGGAAATAAAACGTTGGCAAACGGGTGCCATTTTGGGTGCCACTGACGAAGTGAAAAGTAGATAAAAAGAGAAAAGCAGCATGTCGTTTTTAGCTAACATGCTGCTTTTCTTTGATATGGCGGTGAGGGAGAGATTTGAACTCTCGATACGGCTCTACACCGTATACTCGCTTAGCAGGCGAGCTCCTTCGGCCAACTCGGACACCTCACCGGAGCTTTCGATACTTCGTAGGCGCGTTCTGGAATAACCTGAATGCGCGAGGGCCTGTGTCTACCCAATGGCGGCTGGCATGTCAAGCGAACGGGTACTTTTTTTAGAAAAAATCCTGAAGCAGCCGGTCCATCGCGCAACGGGGCGCCGCACTGTCACGAACGATAGTCGGCATTGATGCTGACATATTCGTGAGAAAGGTCAGAAGCCAGCAGGGTATAGGTCCCTTTGCCCTGACCGAGGACGATGTCCACGCTTATGTCGGTACGTTCCAGCGGTTCTTTCAGCAGAGCGTCTGCGTCCACAGGGGTGGGGGCACCGTCTGCGAATATGGTCACGCCGCATATGCTTACGCTTACCTGTGCGGGGTCGAATGCCGCTCCGGAGCGGCCCAGCGCTGCCACGATGCGGCCCCAGTTGGCGTCTTTGCCGTAGAAGGCGGTTTTTACCAGCTGTGAATGTCCCACCGTGCGCGCCGCTTTTTCGGCATCTGTGTCATCTGCAGCGCCGGTAACGGCAATACGCAGTACTTTGGTGGCACCTTCGCCGTCCTGCACCAGCATATACGCCAGATCACCCATGAGCGCAGTGACAGCCTGCTGCAGCAGGGGCAGTTCTTCGGGCAGTACTTCCACGCCGGAAGCCCCGTTGGCCAGCCCGAACACCGTATCGTTGGTGGATGTGTCGCCGTCCACGGTAACACGGTTGAATGACTGTGCCACAGCATCGCGGAACATCTGCTGCCAGACATGGACAGGTACCTGCGCATCGCACAGCAGGACGGCAAGCATGGTGGCCATGTTGGGGCATATCATGCCCGCACCCTTGCATACGCCGGCCAGATGCACCTGCCCGCCCTGCAGAGAAAGACTGGCTGTGGCTGTTTTGGGAAAGCTGTCCGTGGTCATTATGGCGCGCGCAAAATCATCCAGCCCGCAGGAACCGAGTCCGGCCGCCAGTTGCGGCACAGCCTGCTGCCACAGGTCCATTTTCAGCTGCTGTCCGATCACTCCCGTGGAGGCGGGCAGGATTTCAGACGCTTCAATGCCGGTGGCGGCGGAAATCATTTCCAGCGTCCTGCGGCAGTTGGCAAGACCTTCTGCACCGGTGCATGCGTTTGCCTGCCCGGAGTTGATGACAATGGCGCGGGCCTGCCCGCCGGCAGCCGCTTCCATGGCCACAATCACCGGAGCTGCCTTGAAGAGGTTGGTTGTGAAAACCCCGGCCGCACATGCGGGGCGGTCGCTGACAATAAGGGCCAGGTCGAGCCTGTCGGGGGCTTTGAAACCCGCAGGAACCGCGGCAAATGAAAATCCTTTGATATCGGTCATTATTCCGGCCTTTGCTGATGTGCCGCAGGCACAGGTGGCTGCACCGCCGTCTGCCGTGGCACTGGAGATGATATAATAGACCGGTACATTGCCCCATAAGCCGGTGCTGCGCAAGCGGCCGCAGGCTGTGCAGTGCACCGCGCCGTAAAAAAGGGCGGGAGAATTTCCCCCGCCCTGTGTGGTCCGTTTGTCAGGCATGTACCGCGGCTGGCACCGCTGAGCGCCGGTTGTGTCTGTATACCGGCAGAATGTGTCGGCAGTGTGTCTGCCGCCGTGTTTGTCGGGCGATCAGGCCCCGCAGCATTTTTTATATTTTTTGCCGCTGCCGCACGGGCACGGATCATTACGGCCGACTTTCGGGGCGTTGCGCCGCGAAGGGGTTTTTGCGCCGTCCTCATCACCGCCGGAATATGACAGCTCGGCGGGTTGTTCTTTGTGGCGCAGTTCTGTGGCTTTTGCTTCCTGCAGACCCGCGGCTTCGGGCTGTTCTGCCGGATCGGCGGCTTCTTCCACCCGCTGCAGCCGCAGGCGGGTGAGCGCACGGAAAACGCTTTCCTTGATGCTCCAGAGCATGTTCTGGAAAAGTGAAAAGCCTTCGCGCTTATACTCCTGCTTGGGGTCGCGCTGACCGTACCCGCGCAGGCCGATGCCGTCGCGCAGGTGGTCCATGTTCAGCAGGTGTTCTTTCCAGTTGCGGTCCAGCTCTTCAAGCAGGAAATAGCGCAGGATGTCGCCGTATACCGGCCCTGCATCGCGTTTGAGTTTTTCCAGCATGCTTTCCACCGCTTTCTTCACATCTGCCGCGGAAGGCAATTCCGGAAGCTTTTCCTGCTGTTCCGAACCCTTGAGTGCGAATTCGGGGTACACGCGTGAAAGGAAAAAGGTTTCTTCAAGCCGGGCGGCGATGGCCGCATGGGTCTCTTCGTCGAGGGCTTTGCCTTTGGTCTGCTCCAGCGGTGCGTAGATGTCCTCGATGATATCGTCGAGAAACTCATGGACCGAAGGTTCAAGATCGTCTTCCATCATGGTATCGCGGCGCAGGCTGTATATGACCTCGCGCTGCTGGTTCATGACGTTGTCATAATCGAGCAGGGTCTTGCGTATTTCAAAGTTGTGTCCTTCGACACGTTTCTGGGCGTTTTCTATGGCGCGTGAAACCATTTTGTTTTCGATGGGTTCGCCTTCCTGCATGCCCAGTCTTTCCATAAGCCCGGCTATGCGGTCAGAGCCGAAAAGACGCAGCAGGTCATCTTCCAGCGAAAGGAAAAAGCGTGTTTCGCCGGGATCGCCCTGACGGCCGGAACGGCCGCGCAGCTGGTTGTCTATGCGCCGTGATTCGTGACGTTCCGTACCCAGAATGTACAGGCCGCCCAGCTGGGGCACACCTTCACCCAGCACTATGTCGGTACCGCGGCCCGCCATGTTGGTGGCAATGGTCACTTTGCCCGCCTGACCTGCTTCTGCCACGATTTCTGCTTCTTTTTCGTGTTGTTTGGCGTTCAGCACATTGTGCGGCACGCCTTTTTTCTTCAGCATGCCGGCGATAAGCTCGGATGTTTCAATGGATATGGTGCCCACCAGCACAGGTTGTCCCTTGTGGTGCAGTCTGGCTATTTCTTCCACGATGGCGTTGAATTTTTCAGGCCGCGTTCTGTATATGGAATCGGGCTGGTCTTTACGTATCATGGGTTTGTTGGTGGGAATATTGACCACTTCCAGATCATATATCTGCTGGAATTCCACAGCTTCGGTGTCTGCCGTGCCTGTCATGCCCGACAGTTTTTCATACATGCGGAAGTAGTTCTGGAAGGTGATGGATGCCAGCGTCTGGTTTTCGGCTTCCACCTTTACGCCTTCCTTGGCCTCCAGCGCCTGATGCAGTCCGTCTGAAAAGCGGCGTCCGGGCATCAGTCGACCGGTGAATTCGTCAACAATGACGACCTGATCGTCTTTTACGATGTAGTCCACATCGCGCGTGAATATGCTGTGTGCCTTGAGCGCCTGCAGAATGTGGTGCTGGAAGGAAATGTTCTGCGGGTCGTACAGGTTGTCCAGCCCGAGCAGTTTTTCGGCTTCCTGCACGCCTTCATCGGTCAGGGCCGCAGCGCGGGCCTTTTCGTCCACGGTGTAGTGTGTATCGCGTTTCAGGCGCGGAATGATGTCGTTGACGCGGCGGTACAGCCCCGTGGATTCATCGGACGGGCCGGAAATGATCAGCGGCGTACGGGCTTCGTCAATAAGAATGGAGTCAACTTCGTCGACAATGGCGAAATGATGGGGGCGCTGGACAAGCTGTTCTTTGTAGAACTTCATGTTGTCGCGCAGGTAATCGAAGCCGAACTCGTTGTTTGTGCCGTAGGTGATGTCCGAGGCATAAGCCGCCCGGCGTTCTTCATCGTTAAGCCCGTGAACTATGACTCCCACGCTGAGCCCGAGAAAATTGTAGATTTTACCCATCCACTCGGCGTCGCGGCGGGCCAGATAGTCGTTTACGGTGATCAGGTGCACACCTTTGCCGGTCAGCGCATTGAGAGCCGCGGGCAGCGTGGCCACAAGGGTTTTACCTTCACCGGTACGCATTTCGGCTATTTTGCCGGAATGCAGGGCTATGCCGCCGACCATCTGCACGTCGTAATGGCGCATTCCCAGCACGCGTTTGCCTGCTTCGCGCACCATGGCAAACACCTCGGGCAGAATGCTGTCAAGTGACGTGCCCTGCTGCACTTCGGCGCGCAGCTCAGCCATACGGGCGGATATGGCCTCGTCCGGCATGGTGGCGATGTTTTCTTCCAGCGCGTTGATTTCTTTCAGGTAGTGGTTCAGCGATTTGAGATAACGGTCGTTTTTGGAACCGAAGACTTTTTTGACAATGGAACCGAGCATTCTGTCTCCCGGGCGGATGTATGTATTCGGCGCATGGTGCACGCTTTTGGTTACGTCTGTGTGACGGGCACACAGCACAGCGGCAGCCGGCTGCCGGACAATGGCAAAGCCGCGTTCCGCCGGTACCTGCTTGGGGCACCCGGCATGGGCGCATCTGGCAGGAATGTGACAGGGGACAGCGGGCGGACTTTTGCCGAACCAGAAATTGGTAATTGAAACAGGATAAGAACGCAACGTTCCGCGTCAAGCTCCGGTACTGCTCTTGCTGACACATTGCGGCGGGGCCGCATGCTGCGCATTTGTGCGTGACATGCACCGTTATGGCCCAGTGAAGGCAGAAGGCTGCGCCGGACGTGCTGCGGGCTGCCTTTGTGTCTGCAGCAGGCAGCCGCAGCCTGCGGGCGCGCGGCGGGCTGTAAAGTGTGTTGCAGCGGCTTAACTGCCGGACTGGCGGGGTGCTGTGCCGCGGTTGCGCGACAGACGGAACGGAGCTGATTTTCTCTGTTTGTGTGCCGCATTGTGCGGTGCGAAAACCGTTGCAAGCTCGGCACGGGTGTCATCGTCGTAATCCGGAACGTCCGGACCTTCGCCGTAGACGCTGTTTACGACGGCCTGCTGGCGCGAACTGCGCGCGGGGTGGATGAGGGTAAACCGGTCGCGGCGGCGTGCTGCAACGCCTGCGCCTGCGGCTTCGGCAGGCGTGATGACAGGCGTAATGACAGGCAACTGCCCTGTGCAGGGACTGGCGGGCTGCGGTGCGGTGTTTTCGGGGTGCAGCAGACTGACGACGACAGCAGCATCGTCGCCGGATACAGCGGGGGGCGAAACGGGGGGAACAGGTTGTTTTTTCATGGGGGGCTCCTTCCGGTTGTACCTGATGTCGGTGTGCTCCTTGTTCCGGATATGGTCGAAGGCCTTCCGGGGGCTGAAGTGCCATCTTATTACACAGTAGTCTTTTGCTGTAGTGTGTCAAGCAACGCAGTATGTCTTTTGCGTTACGTCTGATATCCTGTATTTACACAACAAGATGTAATCTTGAAAAACGACTGCAACGCCATGGGGCTGTAATTGCTGAACGGACGGGTACATACGGGATACATGAAAAAAAAGTGCACAACAGCGTACGGGAGGGGGACATGCAGCGCCGGAAGGCGCCCCCGTATGGTTTGAACACCGGAAGACAGGCCGGAACGGAAAACAGAAAAATCTCCGGGCGGGGGCTGTTATCTGAAGCGTTTCAGGATGGTCCGGTCAATGTATCTGTGCCCGCTTCTGCAAAATATTTCGGGCAGCCGGCCGCCACGGTGCGCGTACACAGGCAGAGTCACACCGCCTGACCGGATGCCGCTGACGTGCGGCAGCGGGCGGGCAGGCGGTTGCGGAACTATCTCCGGACTTCGCCGTCACGTTTTCAGGGTCTGCCGGTGCGGTGCTGCGGCAAGCGGACCGCAGCCTTTCAGACCGTCAGGACATCAAGCCAGTGATGTACGGCGACATGTTCCGGCGCGGTACCGCTCAGCTGCAGGGTACAGCCGGAGCATCCCGTTACCACCGGCGGAGGGCAGGCGTTGTCCTGCGCGGGGCACAGGCTGTCCAGCGCCTGCCAGCAGGCTGCATTGACCATGCCGCACAGCGAAGGGGCGGCAAGCTGCATTACTCCGCCCATACCGCAGCACTGGCGTGTGGTCATGCCCGCCGGACGTATGCGTCTGCCGTGCGCTGCTGCGGCAGGCGTTTGCGCGGCCATGGCGTACAGCAGGGCCGCATCGGGGTCGTGTTGTGCGGGGGCGTGGCATGGCTGGTGATAACGGAACCATTCCGGAGCGGTATCCAGCACCTGCACCGGAAATTTTTGCAGAAAAACGGACAGCGGCACCACGGACTGTGTCCATAGGGCGGCTGAATCCGGCGGTGTTTCGTGCCACAGCTCTTCATGCCGGGCATACCCGTGCAGACCGTGGGCACAGGTGGCGCAAAATGTGACAAGCAGCGGCCTGCCCGCGTTGTGCCAAGCCGTTATATTGGCATGACGGGCCTGCCGCGCGGCATCGGGCAGGCCGGCGTGTTCCAGTGTGGCACCGCAGCAGGTGAAAGCGGTCTCCGGCTGCGGACGTATACCGGCCAGTTCCAGCAGGGCGGTTGCTTTGCTGCTCCAGCGCGGACGTATACGCCGCGCGGTACAGCCGGAAAACAGCATGACCGGCCGCAGGGGCGGCTGTGTTCCGGCCGCGGGAGCCGTCATGCGGAACCAGGGTTGCGGCGGGGTGTCGTGCATGGCCGCCAGTTTTTCCATCAACGGGCGTGCGGCCGCCGGGGCCGGCAGTCGGGGGGCCATGCGTCCCAGCGTGGCCATGGCCGGCCACAGAATGTTACCGCCGTTTATCCAGCGTTGCCACAGCCACTGTGGCCATCCTGCATGTTCGGCACGCAGGGCGCCCAGTGCCGCGGGCACGGAAAGGCCCTGAGGACAGGCTTTTTCGCAGCGGCCGCACGAAACGCATTTGTCTGCCAGCAGACGCGCCGGCAGGGCTTCGAGCAGTTGCGGGTTGCTGCGCAGCGCGGCCATAAGCTGATGTTTGGCTTTGGGCGAAAGCTCTTCCTTGCCGGAAACAAGAAAAACGGGACAGACATCAAGACAGCGTCCGCAGAGGATGCAGTCCCGGGCGGGATGGGGGTGTGACATTACTGTGGGGTATCCAGACCGTATGTGGCGTTGTTCAGTTCGGTGACCAGCCGCCGGACGCCGGGATTGTCCGCCGAGCGGGCAAAGAGAATGTCTTCCGGCGTGGCGCGTGGTCCGTAATAGGCACTGTTCATGGGGCCGCGGGGTGCCAGCGAGGCAACCTGCACGGTGCCGCCGAAATAGAACCCCTTGTTCATGGCGGCATAAAAAACTTCATCGCGTTGAAAGCGTGTGAGGGTGGAGTATTCGTCACCCGTACCGGTGGGGCCTGCGGCCACGGCAACCTGCAGACCCGCGGAACCGTTGTCGTGCAGCGCTCCCTGCAGGGCTTTGTCGGTCATAAATGCCATGATGATGGCCGCCTGTTGCGCACCTGCCTGAAACCCCCAGCTGGCGCCGGTGATATTCATGAATACAGGCGGGCTCCAGTCTCCTGCAGGGCCCTTGGCAAAAAGCAGGCCGGTGCCGCCGCGTACACCCAGTATAAACCCGCCGTTGACCAGCGAGGGAATAATGAGCAGCCCTCTGGCTTTTTCCAGATACAGCTGGACCGAACCGGGCGCATCCGGCCCCAGAAAAAGGTGCAGCGTGCTGACGGCGTCGTCCACGATTTCCTGCTCGTAGGTGCCGTCTGCCTTTAGCGGCAGCGTGCCGGAAGACGTAATGCAGCCCGTCAGCACCACGCACAGGGCTGCGGTGAAGGCAAGCGGTATAATGCTGCGGCGCAAAATGCTCCATACGGCTGTCATGGCTGCTCCAGAGTGGTGCCGGTGCCTGTCTGCCCGCGGGGGTCAGTAGGCTTTGCCGGGATTCATGATGCCTTCGGGATCAAAGGATGCCTTTATGCCCGCCATCAGTTGCCGTTCCACAGGCGACAGCTGGTTGTCGATGTACGGGGCCTTTGTAAGCCCCACGCCGTGTTCGCCGGACAGGGTGCCGCCCATGGAAAGCACGGTATTCATAATTTCTTTTTTGGCTGCCACTGCTTTTTCCCGCACGCCGGGCAGGGATTTGTCGTGCATGATGTTCACATGGATGTTGCCGTCACCCACATGACCGAATGTAAGTATGGTCAGGCCGTGCTTTCTGCCTGTGGCCGCAATGTCTGTGAGGGCGGGCAGCAGCATGCCCCGGGGCACGGTCACATCGTCGCTGATTTTGTCCGGCGCCGCAAGGTACGATGCGGGATTGATGCCGCGGCGTATTTCCCACAGAGGTTCTTCTTCCTGCGGGCCGCTGCCTGCGGCCTGCCAGACGGGTGTGCAATCCGCGTCGGACTGCAGGACTGATTCCAGTCTGCGGCGTTCCGCTTTCAAAGCTCCGCTGGTGCCGTCCAGCCGGAAAAGCAGGGCGGCACGGACATTGCCGGGCCATGGGGGCGTGCGCCGCAAAGCCAGACAGTCCAGCGTTTCCGGCCCCATGAATTCCAGCGCGGCGGGCAGCATGCCGGCGCGGAACACATTGCGTATAGCCTGTACCGCCTGTTCCATGCCGGAAAAACCGGCCAGCAGCGACGCAGTGGCCTCGGGCAGGGGCAGCAGCTTCAGGGTTATTTCGGTCATGATACCCAGCGTCCCTTCGCTGCCGGTCATCAGGCGCACCAGGTCGAGGCCCACTACGTTTTTATGACACCGCCCGCCTGTGCGCAGCATGCGTCCGCCCGGCAGGGCTGCTTCCATGCCCAGTACATATTCGCGGGTTACGCCGTACTTGAGGGCGCGCATGCCGCCCGCACAGGTGGCGACGTTGCCCCCGATGGTGGAAATGTTCAGACTGGCGGGATCCGGCGGATAAAACAGCCCCTGCCGTTCCACATTCTGCTGAAGGTCGCGGGTGATGACGCCGGGCTGCACCACGGCTACAAAGTCGTCAGGCGAGATATCGATGATGCTGTCCATAAGCAGGGTGGACACCACAATGCCCTGTGGTTCCTGCGTACCGGTGCGGCGCGGGTCGGCGGGAACACAGGCGCCCACCACGTTTGTGGCGCGTGCTCTCGGATACACGGGAATGCGTTCTGTCTGTGCATATTGCAGCAGTTCGGCTATCTGTCGCGCTTCACGCGGTCTGACAACCGCCATGGGGCGGGCATCCAGCCTGCTGGCGTCCATGCCGAAAACAAACAGTTCCTCGGGGCGGAACAGGCAGTCGCCTTGGGGAAAAAGGTCGCTGAGAAAACGTTGGTGTTGGTGCTGGTGCGTGGTGCGTGTCATCTGGATGGTCCGGCGCGCAGGCTGGCATGGGGCGGCAAGAGGTTACGCCGGTGGCTGCACCGGCGCGGAAAAAAGGAAACACCGCACCTGACGCGCGGTGTTTCCTGCGGTATCAATGACGCATGATTTCTCTGCGGGTTTCGCGTTCCACGTCACGCTGTTTGATGTCCTGACGTTTGTCGTGCAGCTTTTTGCCGCGTCCCACGGCAATTTCCAGCTTTACGCGTGAATTTTTGAAATACAGCTTCACGGGTACCACTGTCAGGCCTTTTTGTTCCACACGGGCGCGCAGCGTGTCTATTTCGCGCGCGTGCAGCAGCAGTTTGCGGTCACGGTCGGGGTCATGCTGCACATAGCCCGCATTGGCATAGGGCGCTATGTGCATGCCCACTATCCACGCCTCGTTGTTGTGAATGGTGACATAACTGTCAGTGAACGAAACCTGTCCGGCACGAAGGCTTTTAACTTCCGTGCCTGCCAGCGCAATGCCTGCCTCGAAAAATTCGAGCAGCTCGTAAAGATGGCGCGCTTTTTTATTCTGGGCAATGAGAGCGCCGCCCGATGATTTTTTTTTCGTCATAGTGTGTTCCGGTATCTGCAATTTCCGTTAGTCGTCATGATCGATAAGTGACGAATAGAAGGTGAGCTCTTCCGGAAACTGTTTGAATATTGTGTCTTTGACCACGCGGTTGATGCGGGCCACAGTGGCGGTGCGCAGCACTTCGTTGAGCAATGTCTTGCACTCTTCCATGTTGGTGCGGCGGATAATGCGCTTGATGCCGGGGATAGACTGCGGGGCGATGGAAATGGCGTCAATCTGCATGCCCAGCAGAATGGGTATGCAGTAGGGGTCTGCCGCCACTTCGCCGCATACGGAAACCTCGATGCCTTCTCTGTGAGCCGCGTCTACCACAAACTTGATGGACCGTACAATGGCCGGATGCTGCGGCTGGTACAGGTACGAGACATGCTTGTTGCCCCTGTCTATGCCCAGCGAGTACTGAATAAGGTCGTTGGTGCCGATGCTGAAAAAATCCACTTCCTGCGCCAGTGAATCGGCTATGAGAACGGCCGAGGGCAGCTCTATCATAATGCCCACGGGCATGTTGGGATTATACGGCTGGCGCGCGCGGTCCAGTTCCATGCGCACTTCGTTGAGCAGCACCTTGGCCTGCCGCAGCTCCTGCAGGCCCGAAATCATGGGAAACATCAGCGCCACGTTGCCGTGCACACTGGCCCGCAGAATGGCCCTCAGCTGTGTTTTGAAAACATCGATATTGCGCAGGCAGTAGCGAATGGCCCTCAGCCCCAGTGCCGGATTGGGTTCACGCATGAGGGTCTGCTCGGTGAGCATTTTGTCCGCGCCCACATCCAGCGTGCGGAAAATAACCTTGCCCGGTGCCATTATGGACGCCAGCTCGGAGTATTCTTCGTACAGCTGGTCTTCCGTGGGCAGCGCGGGGCGGCTGAGGTATGCGTATTCGGTGCGGTACAGGCCCACGCCTTCGCCGCCGCTGTCCAGCACCTGTGCCACTTCCTCGGTCATCTCAATGTTGGCGACCACTTCCACGCGGTAGCCGTCCACTGTTTCCGCAGGCAGGCGGCATTCCTTGTGCAGGGCTTTCTGGTAGGCTTCAAACTGGAACTTGAGTTCGGTATAGTCTGCCAGCTCGTCTTCATTGGGATCGACGATGATGAAGCCGCGCAGTGCGTCAACGATGACCAGATCTCCGTCATTGACGTGTTCTTCCAGATTGCTGACGCCGACCACGGCGGGAATGAGCATGCTGCGGGCCAGAATGCCCGTGTGGCTCGTTTTGCCGCCTTCGCTTGTGGCAAACGACATGATTTTGTCCAGCGGCAGTTCCATGGTATCCGCGGGAGCAAGATCGTGCGCCATAAGCACCATGCGCTCCTGCAGCGGACGCTTGAGACAGCCGGAAGCACCCATGAGCCGTTTGCTGATGCGGTCGGCCACCACACGCACGTCCTGCACCCGCTCGCGGATATAGTCATCCTCGATGCTGCTGAACGCCAGAGCGATGGCTTCGACGGCCTGTTCCAGAGCCCATTCGGCAGTGATGTTCTGCTCCTGAATGCGTCTGGCGGCGTCTTTTATAAGCTTGGGGTCGGCGGCAATGAGCAGGTGCGAATCAATGATGGCCGCATGGTCTTTGAGTTCGGCGGGCACCCTGTTGCGTGCCTGTGTGAGCTCGTTCTGCACGGCTTCCACGGCGGATTCAAGCCTTTCCACTTCGCTTTGTGCCGCACCGGGCGTCACAATGCCGCGCGGCAACGTGCTGATGTTGTCGCGCCATGCAAAAAAGGCTTTGCCTATGGATATGCCGGCGGAAACCGGAATACCGTGAAGAATGAGACGGGCCAATTACGTGTCCTCGCGGAAGCGGTTGGCAAATGTTGCGGCAAGATGCCGCAGAGCTTCGCGCGCATCGGGTCCGCTGGCTCGCAGCTCCAGCGCAGTCCCTTTGGCCGCAGCCAGCGACAGGATATCAAGAATGGATTTGGCGTCCACCTCCGCGTCGCCTGATGCCAGTACTATGCGCGATGTAAAGCGGGAAGCTTCCTTTACCAGTCTGGCGGCGGGGCGTGCATGCAGCCCCTGATCATTGGCGACGCGGACAGTGAGGCACAGTCCGTCTTCTATTTCACGAATCTCTTCCTGCACGGGAGAGGTTCCTCCAGCATTGTATGCGTATATGTTTTCCGGCCGTGCCGGAACGTTTGTTGTATGCGTCAGTCAGCGGGCTGCCAGAAAAGATGCCACTCCACGGGAACATACGCCGTGGCGAACGGCAGTGCCAGTATAACAGCCGTAAAAATAAACAGCAGCAGCATGCGCGACATGTGCAGACGGCCCACCAGCGCGGCGAACAGTCCCAGCGCGGCGCATGCCGCAGCCCACAGGGCCGGACGGTCATGCGCGGGAAACAGCTGCCACAGCAGCACCGCCGCCAGCACAGCATTACCCGACTTCAGCCTTTCACCCCAGTTTATCAGGTTCCAGTTGCGCAGCCGGTTGAGCACTTTAAGCCCTTCGCGCAGTCCGGCGATGAAGGTGAACAGCTTGAACGCCTGCAGCGCCGTGAACAGAAAAAGCCCCAGAGCAAACGCCGCCGACTGGTAACCCGCCACCAGCAGACTGCATGTGGCCAGCGACCACGATACCAGCATGGTGCCTCCGAAAACGGAGTCGCCGATGGCTGACAGGGTATAGGCCGTAGTATCCTTCAGGTTGCGCAGAATCTGCGGCGGGAAGGTCTGCGCGGCTATGCCCGCTTCCAGTGAAAGAAACGTACCCACCAGCAGCGGTGTCCAGAAAGGATGGGTATTGTAGTGCCGGATATATTTTTTGCGGGCCTCGCGCCGTTTTACCGGATCGGGGTATATGGCCGCAAGGCCGGGTTCCATGGCATGCACCAACCCGATATTCTGCATGCCGCGCGTGTTGAATGCGGCCCCCACTGTGTAGGTGCGCAGAAAACAGCGTAGCAGGGTTCGTGCGTCCAGTGCCATGGTCAGGTCCGTAAATCCTTCATGATTTCGTAAATTTCTTTCACGCTCCAGCCCGGAGCCCGGTCCGCTGTTCTGCGGGCGACTTCACGCGGTTTGCCTCCCAGACGCATCTCATCTTCGATAAGCGCACGCAGAGCCTGCGTGTCGAGAGCCTGCTCTTTTTCGGGCGGTCCGACAATTACTGTTATTTCGCCCAGCAGATCGTCCGGAACGGTCTGAAATTCTTCAAGACGACAGAGAATAAACTCCTCATGGGCCTTGGTCAATTCTCTTGCCACGCAAAGTTCCCTCGGGCCCAGTGCGTTGTAAGCCGTTTCCAGCGTGGTCCGCAGTCTGTTTTTGCGTTCAAAGAAAATGAGCGTCGACGGGGTGCGGGCAAACTCTTCAAAGAACGCGAGCTGCTCGGACTGTTTGCGCGGAGCAAAACCCAGAAAGGTGAACGGCTGCGGCGCAATGCCGCTGGCAGCCAGCGCACAGAGCGGAGCGCTGGGACCGGGCACGGCAGAGACGGTTAATCCTGCCTTGCGGGCTGCTCTTACCAGCCTGTAACCGGGGTCGGAGAACAGCGGGGTGCCTGCGTCGGATACCAGCGCCAGCGTGCTGCCGGCGCGCATGGCTTCAAGCATTTCCGGAATGCGCTGTTCCTCGTTATGATCATGGCAGCTGACAAGGCGGGCTTCTATACCGGCGTTGCGCAGCAGTCCTGCCGTTCTGCGGGTGTCTTCGGCCAGCACCATGTCGGCAGCTGCCAGCACTTCGCGTGCGCGGGGCGAAAAGTCACCAAGGTTGCCAAGCGGCGTCGCCACCACCCAGAGACTCGGAGAGGTCGAAGGCATGGGGAATATGCTCCACGCGTAAAAGTTGTTCCGGAGAATCCGGTGCACCGCCCGCACGGTGGGAACGCTGCGGCGAACCGGCGCCGAACAGGCGCGATGCAGCTTTGCCCAGTATGCCCGGCAGTCCGGAACCTGCGGCGCGGCGGGCCTGAGCGGTTCCTGCGGCACGGGCCGCCTGCAGCGACATCTGCTCCGGCTCAGGTGCGCGTGCTTCTGTGGTTACACAAACAAGGTCAAAGCGGCAAGGGCGGTCCCACATATCGTTGCTGGACAGCCACATACCGGCAGCCCTGACAAGCCTGCTGCGTTTGGCCGGAGTAAGGGCTTCGTGAGGCGACTCCAGCCCCCGAGCGGCACGGGTTTTCACTTCGGCGAACACAATGGTGCCGTTGTCCTGTGCGATGATATCCAGTTCCAGATGTCCGGCGCGCCAGTTGCGGGCCAAAATGCGCATGCCCGATGCGGCAAGATAGGCGCAGGCCGCTTCTTCACCCAGACGGCCCGCGGCAATGTGCGCGGGACAGCTGCCTGCGGCGCGGCGGGCTACCATAGCGTGTTCTGGTCGGCGGCATGCGGGGCGGCCGCCGGTTTCACTTTGGCAAAAGACAGGCGGTGCATGCGGCAGGGGCCTAGCCTGCGGATAGCCTCGATGTGAGCCGCTGTACCGTATCCTTTGTGCGTGGCGAAACCATATCCGGAGTAACGTTTGTCCAGCGCCGTCATCAGTCTGTCGCGAAATGTTTTTGCCAGCACCGAAGCGGCGGATATGGCCATGACACAGCCGTCTCCGCCCACTATGGCTTCCTGCGGCACACTGAGGCCGGTGACGGCCTGCAGCACCTGTCCGGGAATGGTTTTGTCGCCGTCGACGGCAAGAAAAACAGGCGGAAGACCGGCAGGCATGCTGGCTGCCGCGCCGCCGCCGCGCAGGTGACGTACCGCCAGACTCATGGCGCGGTAAGTGGCCTGAAGAATGTTGATGCGGTCTATGACCTGAGGCCACACCACGCCTACGCCCCAGCGCACGGCGCACGACTTTATGGCCGGTTCCAGTGTCAGGCGGCGTTTTTCCGAAAGCTTTTTAGAGTCGGTAAGGCCGGAAAGGGCAGCGGCAATGTGCGGCGCTGCAGGGGCACCGGCGGGCGGCAGAATTACAGCGGCAGCAACCACCGGTCCGGCCAGACAGCCGCGACCGGCTTCGTCTATGCCGGTAAAAAAGGCAGGGTACAGAGAATCGCGCGGACCGGCGGGGTCAGCGTGAGGCAGAGTATGCGGCAGCAGAGACTGCATGCCGGAAGCAGAGGCCGTGAGGCCGTTTTTTGTGCGTGCGGCCATGGCTGTGCCCGGATGATCACGAAAAAAAAGGGGGCGTGCGAGAGCAGCCCCCTTTCCGGCTTCGTATGACTACCAGGTCTTGAGCGGCTTGATACGGGCGGCTTTGCCCTTGAGGTTGCGCAGGTAGTACAGGCGGCTGCGGCGAACGCGGCCCTGCTGCACAACTTCGATACGGTCGATGAACGGGGAATGCATGGGGAACACACGTTCCACGCCCACGCCGTTGGAAATCTTGCGAACGGTGAAAGTGGCATTGGTGGTGCCGCGGCTGATGCGGATCACGTTGCCATGAAACACCTGGATACGCTCCTTTTCACCTTCGACAATACGCATGTGTACTTTCACGCTGTCGCCGGATTTGAACTTGGGGATGTCCAAGCGCATCTGTTCGAGTTCGATCTTTTTAATGATATTCATATTCGTGTCCCCCTTGGAACCTGATTTATCCGCAATAGGGAGTTTGCGTCCTGGTTTGAAACATTTCGGCACTGCCGTGGTCAGCCCCTACAGGGCGTCGCCCAGCACCCTGTCCACAATAATCGCGGCTGCTGTACGCACCGATAGATGGTTGTACCCATCAAGTGACCGTATCGGCCGCAGTATGCCGTCGCAGCGTTCCAGCACATCCGGAGCCAGCCCGTGAGCTGTGCCGAACAGAAGCAGCACTGGTTTTTCACGCAGCATGCGGCGGACCGATTCGAATCCGGTATCGCCTGCGCCGCGGGCGCTGGTGGCGATGACCGTCGGCCGTTGCCCTGTGCGCTGCTCGATATCTCCGATGGCTTCCTCTACCGTGGAAACACCCCGGACAAGACGCAGTGCCGTGCCCCTGTCGGGGTTGGCGCTTACGCCGGGTCCGTCCGTCCAGTGCCGGAGCAGACCGTCAAGCAGTCGACGCTGGTCTTCAATGGGAGTGGTGATGTAGTAACCACCCAGACCAAACGTGCACGAACAGCGGCCTATATCGTGAATATCGAGGTTTGTCAAAGAAACGGCGACAGATTTATTTTCTTTGTTTACGACGGGATAATGTACCAGCGCGCAGTACAGATTTCTTCCCGGTCTTTCTCTGTCTGTTTTTCGTAGTATTTTTAAATCGTTATAATCTATTTGCGCATCGCGCAAAATTTCTGGTCTGTTGAGCAAAGTTGTTTTCAGGGCCTGCTCGCGCCGCCATGCGGCAATGCGCCCGTGGTCACCGGAGCGCAGAATCTCCGGCACTTCGTGCCCTTCAAAAATTTCGGGCCGCGTATAGTGCGGATATTCCAGCAGGCCGGAGGAAAAGCTTTCTTCTTCGCCTGATTCTTCATGCCCCATGTATCCGGGCACCAGTCTGCCGGTGGCTTCCATAACGGCCATGGCGGCAGTTTCGCCCCCGTTGAGCACAAAATCGCCCATGGATACCGGCTCGATGGGAAATACCGATTCCAGACGGGCGTCTATGCCTTCATACCGGCCGCAGATAATTGTCAGATTGTCACCGGTTGCCAGTTCGCGGGCCAGTTCCTGCGTGAAAGGACGACCCTTGGGCGCCATAAGCAGTATTCTGCCGGGGCGGGGAATGCTGCGCAGTGCCGCGGCCAGCGGGCCGGGCATCATCACCATGCCGGGGCCGCCGCCATACGGACGGTCGTCCACTGTACGGTGCCTGTCGGTGGTGTGGTCGCGCGGGTTTACAAAGCCGACTTCCACCAGACCGGATTCTCGTGCCTTGCCCATAAGGCCGCACGCCAGCGGGGAATCGAAATACTCCGGAAACAGAGTGACGATGTTGAAACGCATGCCTTTTTTGCCTTTGTGATGCCGCGTCGGCCCGGCTGTCCGCAGACAGCGCCGCACGGCATCAGCTGCCGGAAAGATAAATCTCCAGCAGGCCGGGCGGCGGGGTGATGCGTATGGTCTCGGAGTCCACGTCTATTTCTGCCACAAATTCCTCGGCGGCAGGAAACAGCACTTCCTTGCCGTCGGGGGTTGTTATCTCCCACACTTCCTGTTCGGGGGTGGGGGCAGAAAACGCCGTTAGGGTACCCAGGGTGCTGCCGTCTTCATCCAGCACCACGGTAAAGCCGAGAATGTCCTCAATGTAGACTTCGTCATCTTCCAGTTCCGGCAGCTCTGCATGCGGTATAAGCACCTTGTGCTGGCGCAGTTTTTCCGCTGCATTTCTGTCGTCTATGCCTTCCAGCAGCAGAAGTTCGGTGCCGGAGTGCCGGCGGCTGCTTCTGACCCGGTAAGGCACGCAGGGGCCTTTGCCCGCCTGCAGAAAGATGCGTTCCTGCATGAGAAAAGGGGAGTCCGCGTAAGAAACGACGCAGACTTCCCCCCGAAGTCCATGGGGCTTGGTGATCAAGCCAATCTGAACGTATTTGTCCATCTACGCTTCAGGCTTCCTTCATTCAGCCGGCGTTATTCCAGAATTTCCAGAACAGAACGCTTTCTGACCTTTGTGGAGGCTGCGCCAAGGATAGTGCGGATGGCACGGGCTGTACGCCCCTGCTTTCCAATAACCTTGCCGAGGTCTTCCTTTGCCACCTTCAGTTCAAGAACAGATGTCTGTTCCCCTTCCACTTCGGTGACAACCACTTCATCGGGTTTGTCCACAAGCGATCTGGCGATGTACTCGACGAGTTCCTTCAACATGGCTCACCTCCACTAGTGCTTCCACAGGATTTACAGCGTGAAAGAGGCGCTGCCGCATAGACCGGTATCCGGCGCCACGCCGGATCAGTACTACTGTGCGTTCTTTTTCAGCAGAGCGCGTACCGTGTCGGTGGGTTCGGCGCCGCGTTCGAGCCACTTCTGCACCTTTTCGGTGTCGATCTTGACTTCGGCGGGGTCCACCATGGGGTTGTAGTAACCGATGTAATCCAGAGGACGGCCTTCGCGACGGGCCTCGCTGTTGATAGCAATGATGCGGTAGAAAGCGCGTTTCTTGTTGCCCATACGGGTCAGTCTGAGTTTAACGGCCATAATGACACTCTCCCATTATTTTATGGCATAATATGGTATTTGCGGGAAATCGCAAGGGGACACCCCTGTGCTGGCCGCAATCTTACCTTTTTTTCTTGCCCTGTTTCTTTTTCTGTTTGTCTTTTTTACGCTGCTCGCGTTTTTTCTTCTGGTCCGATTTGCTGGGACCGGAAGGCTGCATGCCGTCCATGCCGGGCATGCCGGGAAAGCCGCCCATACCGGGCAGTCCGCCCATACCGCTCATGGCCGAAGGATCGGGCATGCCTTTGCCGCCCATGCCGGGCAGCTGGGGCATTTTGCCTTTTTTCTTTTTTCCGCCGCCCATGACCTGCTTCATCATCTGCCGCATGCCTTCAAAGTTGCTCAGCAGTTTATCCACCTCTTTCACGGTGGTGCCGGCACCTCTGGCTATACGTTCCTTGCGGCTGGTGTTCATCAGGATGGGCTGGCGCCTTTCCTGCGGCGTCATGGAGTTGATGATGGCCTCTATGCGGACCATTTCCTTTTCAGGAACCTGCATGTCGCCCAGCTTTTCGCGCAGGGCACCCATGCCGGGAATCAGCTTCATGATACTTTCGAGTGAACCCAGTTTGCGCATGCGGCGCATCTGAGTCCGGAAATCTTCAAAGTCGAACTCGGCCCGCTGCATTTTGCGGCCCAGTTCTTCAGCTTCTTCTTCCTTGATGGTGGTCTGCGCCTTTTCTATCAGCGTCAGTACGTCACCCATGCCCAGAATACGGCTGGCAATTCTGTCAGGGTGGAACACTTCAAGGTCGGAGAGCTTTTCGCCCATGCCGACGAATTTCACCGATTTTCCGGTGACAGTCTTGATGGACAGGGCTGCGCCGCCGCGGGCATCGCCGTCCATTTTGGTCAGCACCACGCCGGTGATGTCCAGCGCGTTGTTGAACGCATCTGCCACCGTCACGGCGTCCTGACCCGTCATGGCGTCGGCCACGAACAGAATTTCCTGCGGAGCCACGGCCTCTTTAATGGCCACAAGCTCCTGCATGAGCGTTTCGTCAATGTGCAGCCGGCCGGCGGTGTCAAGAATGACAACGTTGCATTGCTGTTCTCTGGCTGCGGCCACCGCATTTCTGGCAATGTCCACGGGGTTCATCTGCACCGTGGAATCATACACGGGCAGGTCAAGCTGCGCCGCCAGTGTTTTCAGCTGGTCGATGGCCGCCGGGCGGTAGACGTCGGCCGGTGCAAGGTACGGCCGCATTTTGCTTTTACGCAGATGGTTGGCCAGTTTGCCGGTGGAGGTGGTTTTACCAGACCCCTGCAGACCCACCATCATGATGACATAAGGCTGCTGGCCGCGCAGGTCGAGACCCGTGGTTTCGCCGCCCAGCAGTTCAATCATTTCGTCATTGACGATTTTGATAACCTGCTGCGCGGGATTCAGGCCCTTGAGCACGTCCTGACCAAGGCATTTATCGCGCACACGGTCGATGAACTGCTTGACGACCTTGAAATTGACGTCGGCCTCCAGCAGCGCAAGTCGGACTTCGCGCAGGCCTTCCTGCACGTTTTCTTCAGTTAACCGTTTCTGGCCGCTGAACTTCTTGAATACCGACGACAACCGGTCGGAAAGCGTATCGAACATGGTAACCCCAAGTTAACAACGTAAGAGGCGATTCGTTAAGTGACTTCGCGCAGGAAGTCAAGGGCAGAGTTGCCGCTGGCCGCCGCGCCCCGTGTCGGCAGATGCGTGTGTGTAGCGGAAACTACCCCTGTAACGCAAGGGCGGTCTGCCTGCGTGGCTGCCGGTCTTTTAATGCGGTACCGGCCGGTACGGGCTGTGCCGTACGGCTGCCGGCAGACATTCTGCGTCTTATACGGGGCGTGAACTGCGTCCGGCCCTGTCCGGGCAACAGGGTTACTCCGCGGTCATTTCCGGGCCGGGCAGTCCGGCGCATTCGTGGAACACCCGCAGACGGCATACGGCGCAGCGGTTCATGTCTAGCTGGGGGGTGATGGTGGCAATGGCTTCCGCCTTGTCTTCATATATGGGAATTATGGGACCGCATTGCAGCCGTTCCATGGCCGCGCGCACGCCGGGGTTGGCAGAGCACATGTACAGGCGCACCCCTGCGGCCTGCAGCAGTTTGCGTTCTTCAAAGATGGTTTCGCAGCCGGAGTAATCAATAAAGTTGATGCCGCTGGCAACGATCAGGATATGGTTCTGGCCCGGATTGGCGGCCACGATATTTTCCAGCTCTTCGGCCACATGTTCGGCTGCGCCGAAAAACAGCGAGCCGTCCAGCCGCAGTATTTTAAGCTGCGGGCATTCGGGCAGGTTGCGGTTTTCCTGTCTGATTATGTGGCGCATGCCGTCTATGAGCACCGGTGCCATGGGCATGAAGTGCGGGTGCATGGTACGGTGCAGATAGATGAGCAGCGAAAGGGCTACTCCGGCGATGAGAGCAAATTCCAGCTTTACGGTGAGTGTGGAAAGCAGCGTGACGGCAAAGACCAGAGGCTCGCCGCTGCCCGCGCTCATGATGCGCCGGATGTGCTCTATGTCTATGAGGTTCCACGCCACCAGCATGATGACACCGGCCATGGCCGGAAGCGGCAGATACGCGGCCAGCCCGCCCATGACGGAAACCATGCCCACCAGCAGAACCGCCGCAAAAATGGCGGACAGCGGCGTGCGGGCGCCGGTGGCGTAATTGACACCCGTGCGGGTGAACGAACCGGACGACGCGTAGGCCGAAAAGAAGCAGCCCACCATGTTCGACAGCCCCTGACCGATGAATTCGCGGTTGTTGTCTATGCGCTGGTGCGAAAGAGCCCCCACGGATCTGGCAATGGATACGGCCTCGGCAAGCCCCAGCATGGCCACCGCCAGCGCTCCGGGCATAAGTATGCCCAGCCGTTCCGGATCGAATACCGGCACGGAGAAGGGCGGCAGTCCGGCGTGCAGGGCTCCCACCATGCGTACTCCGTTGGCTGCGCCGTCAATGACAAGACACAGCAGCCCTCCTGCCGCCATGGCTATAAGCATGGCGGGCAGGCGTTTATCCACGCGGCGGACCAAAAGCGCCGTGACAAACGTGACTGCGGCTATGGCCACGGCATGCCAGCTGGCCTGCGGCAGCATGGAGACGAACGTTGCCATGTCGCGCGGCAGAAAACCGCTGCGCGGCACGGACAGACCGGCAAATCCGCCCAGCTGGCTTGAGGCGATGAGAATGGCCGCACCGGTGGTGAAGCCCGTCAGCACGGAATGGGAGACAAAGTTGACCACGGAACCCAGCCGCGCCAGCCCCAGCGCCAGCTGGATGAGGCCGGCCATCAGCGTGAGACTGAGCACAAGGCATATGTAGTCCGGTGTGCCCGCAGGGGCCAGCGTGCTGACATTGGAAAAAATAACCAGCGAGATGGCCGTGGTGGGGCCTGATACAAGATGCATGGAAGAGCCGAACAGCGCCGCTATGATGGCCGGGACAACGGCGGTGTATATGCCGTATTCAGGCGGCAGTCCCGCCAGCGTGGCAAACGCCACTCCCTGCGGCAGAACGATGATGGCTCCCGTGAGACCTGCCAGAAGGTCTGCGCGCAGGGTGCGGGCCGTTACTCCCGGCAGCCAGTGCATAAAAGGGAAAAAGGCTGCGATGCCCGTTTTCATGTGTACATGACTCCGTGATGTATGATGTCCGGCCACGGTGCGCGCGGCCGCATTTTTCACTATAGCGTGTAGTGGCGGTCTGTTCAAGAATTGTACATAAATCAGTCTGCCTGACGTGCGCGGTGCTGCGCGTGCTGGACAACGGCTGCGGTATTGCCTATCGGAAACGGACCGACCCGAAAATAACAGCCGTCGGCGAACGGCCAAAGCATTACGACAGCACGAGGTGGACATGTCGCTTATTTCCGCAGAAATTGCAGGATATCTGGAAAAATCATCGTGGATCCGCAAGATGTTCGAGGCTGGAATCGCTCTTAAAAAACAATACGGCGAGCAGGCTGTGTGTGATTTCAGTCTGGGCAACCCCGACCTGCCCGCGCCGCCTGCGGTGGGCGATGCTTTGCGTACCATGGCTGAAAATGCCGGAAAGCCTTTTGCTTTCGGCTATATGCCCAACGGCGGTTTTCAGTGGGCCCGTGAAGCTCTTGCCGGGCAGGTATCCGCAGAACAGGGTATGCCCGTTGACGCAGGCGATCTGCTGCTTTCCTGCGGAGCCGCGGGGGCGCTCAATGCGTTTTTCCGCGCTGTGCTGGAACCGGGCGACGAAGTGCTGGCGGTGGCTCCTTATTTTGTGGAGTACGGTTTTTATGTGTCCAACCATCAGGGTGTGTTTAAAACGGCCATGAGCCGTCCGGAAACCTTTGAGCTGGACATTGAGGCCGTGGAAGCCCGCATAACTCCGAAAACACGGGCGCTGATCATCAATTCGCCCAACAATCCCACCGGGGTTGTCTACAGCCGTGAAGAACTGGAAGCCCTTGCGGCACTTCTTGAGCGCAAGAGCCGCGAAAACGGCCGTCCCGTCTATCTCATCGCGGACGAACCTTACCGTTTTCTGTCGTTTGACGGTGTAAAGGTGCCCAGCGTACTGCCGCTGTATCCTTTCAGTGTGGTAGTGAACAGTTTTTCCAAAAACCTGTCTCTGGCCGGCGAGCGTTTGGGGTACATCTGCCTTTCGCCTCTCATGGAGAACCGCGCGGAGCTGATGGCCGCGCTGACGCTGACAAACCGCATTCTCGGTTTTGTGAATCCGCCGGTTATCGGCCAGCACGTCATGGCGCATGCGCTGGGGTCGCAGGTTGACGTGGGCGTGTACGCGCAGCGCCGCGATGCCATGGCCGAGGTGCTTTCAGGCGCCGGATACCAGTTCTCCATGCCCAAGGGCGCGTTTTACTTTTTCCCCAAGGCGCCGGGTGGCGACGATGTGGAGTTCTGCCGTGTGCTGATGGAGGAAAAGGTGCTCGCGGTACCCGGATCAGGGTTCGGCGGCCCCGGTTATTTCAGGCTGACATTCTGCGTGGATGAAGAAGTCATCCGCCGCAGTGCCGGCGGGTTTGCGCGGGCCATGGCTCATTTCGCGTAGCCGTCCGCCGGTGCGCGCCCGCAGTGCGCGCCGGTCTGCGCTGTATGCCGGTACAGGCAATAACGGCGCCGTCTCACGGGAGGCGGCGCTTTTTTTGCGGCCGGTACCCGTGCGGCGCAAGCAGACCTCAGGGCGCGGGGCGTTCCTTGGTCGTTATGTCGCCTAGGTCTATGCGTATCAGCGTGGTTACACGCATGGCATCGCCCAGAGGGCGGTCAGCTATGCCGAACTGTTGCAGCAGGCATTGCATGGCGTGCAGCCGTTCATCTTCTGCCGTGATTATCTGCGCCGTACCGGAGGCCATAAGGCTGGAAAAAAACGTTCCGGCCTTGCAGGCACCGGCATCCGGCCCGCCGTCGTAAAAAACGGCGTTGCTCACCACCGTCACCCATACACGCGGGTTATGCCGCAGAATGTCAAGTTTGGTTCCCCGCAGTGCGCAGTGCGCATACAGCGTGGTGCCCTGATGGCCGTAATTGAGCGGGACGGCATACGGCGTGCCCTGCGGCGTCACCATGGATACTGTGCACCATGTGGCGCGCGAAAGGATGGCTTCGATGGTTTCGGGGCTTGTTGTTTCACGGTTGTGCCTGTGCATGGCTGTCTCCGGCTGGTGGTCTGGAAAAAAAGCGGCATTCCGGAGAATGCCGCCTTGCAGGTCGGTTGCGGTTCAGAATGGAGCTGTCTCCATCCGCAGTCGGTTGAGTCTGTTGACGGCGAACTGCCGCTGGACCGTCAGGCTGTTTTTCATCTGCACGGCTGCGTGTATCTCCGACGCGAAGAATATACCCTTTTTCAGGTCTTCGGCGGAACGCAGGCGGGCTATTTCGGCATCCGCCGATTGCAGCTCGCGGTCATAACGGGCCACGAGGGCCTCAACATCCGGAATGTTATCCGGTAATGATACGTCTGCGGGCGGGTTTGTCTCCATCGGTCGGCTCCTTGAGTTTGCGCTTCATGTCAGGGTCGGGCAGGCCGTTGTACAGCAGCCAGAAAGAAGGCATCAGGTCGGTCACCACCCCGGGGTTTGTCAGGCGCAGTCCGGCGGAATAAGGCCGTTTGAAAGCGGCAAGCGCATAGGCCATGGCCCACCATGCGTCAGGACAGGTCCACGGTGCGGGCATCTGGGGTTTGCCGTCAGGTCTGACAAGGGTGTCTTCCTGCACGTCCAGCCCCAGACGGGTGATGAAGCCGTCCGCACCTTCGCGGAATACAATGTCGTTCTGCAGGGCATTGCCGAGGCCGGGCAGCGTGCACGAACCGCCGGTGGCGGCGCAGTGGGCTGCCACTGCAAGGGCCAGCGGGCGGAGGGCCTGCGGAACGCCCGCAAGACCGTTGTGCGCTGCCATCTGCTGCAGGTCGCATTGGCCTGCGGGGGCGCAGCTGACGCCGGAATCCTGCTGCTGTGCGGAAAGTCCGGCGGCGCGCAGCAGAGCGGTTGCATCGGCAGTGCCGGGCACGGCGCTGTTCCAGCGGCCCTGCAGCTGTACACGTCCCTGCGCGAAAGCGGGCAGGGCCAGAATGTATGCTGCCAGCAGAGGGTCGATGTCCAGCCGCAGATTTTCGGGCACGGATGGCAGCCCGGGCAGCACGGAAAGCTCGTCACCGGTGTGCTGTATGTCGGCTCCGCAGGCTTTCAGGGCGGGCAGCACTTCCTGCAGCACGGCCTGAGCATGCGGCGAAGCACCCAGATTGATGCGCACATTGATTCCCCACGAGGGGGCGGCCAGCAGCAGCGCGGTCAGCCCTTCTTCGGGCAGTTCAGCCGGTACGGTGATGCTGTCGGGCAGCATGCCCGCGCTTTCCAGCCGCAGGGGCAGGCCGTTTGATTTGGGTACCATGTGCGCGACACGTGCCCCCAGAGAGGGCAGGAAATGACGCATGGGGGTCAGATCGGCCAGTTTGAGCTGGTGTCCGCCGGTAAATTTGACCATGCCCGTATGCGGCAGAGCCATGAAAGCCAGCAGGTAGGCGTTGAACGTGTCGTCTCCGGCGAAAATGACCTTGTCGGCAAAGTCAAGCCCGGGGCCTTCTTTGCTGATGACAGTGTCCGCTTCCCACGAAAGTCGTGCTCCGGACTGGTTGAGCGCCTTTACCAGATCGATCACCCGGTCGTTGACCACCACATTGGAAATACGGGCGGCGGCTCCTGCGGCTGCGCACAGGGCTGTCCATATGCGGGCCTGACGGCTGCAGCCGGGACCGGCGATATTAACGGCCACAGGTTTCTGCTGCGGCGCGAGGTTGAAATCGGTGCGGGTTTCCTCTTCCTTTTTGTAGGTCAGGTCGAGTTCCTGCAGCAGCGAAAAGAGCTGGCGCAGCATGCGCTGATCGCCGGAAAAACGGGTTGTTGTCCGTTCCCATGCAAGACGTATTTTCTTTTCGTTGTTTACTTCGTCAGTGCCCGAGCCTTCCTTTTTGGGGCGGCGGGTCTTGGCCACAAGCCTGCTGCGACGGGCCAGTAGGTCGAGCAGTTCCTGATCAAGATCGGCGATTTCTTCAACAAGAGAGCGCCGCAGTCTCGGGCGGGGAGAGTCATTATGCATCGTAAGCCTTCCGGTAGGTAATATGTGGCGTTCCCCCTAGCGTGAATCGCTTCGGGGGGCAAGCTTATTCTGCCATGAAATGGTCATATGAGGAATATAGAATGTGGCCGGAGATGCCGGTACCGCGACATTATGTGCAACTGTTCACAAAGTGTGCGGCGGAAAGGGGGTCCGGCGGGCCCGCAGATGCGGGGTGAAGAAAAAGCGACAGTTAGCCGGTGACTACGTGAAAAAATGCATAAAAAGGGCTGGCAAAGTGCCGGGCAGGGTTGAATCCTTTGTCTATTAAAGGTAAATGGCAGTGGACCGGTTTCAAAACCTGACCGCAGGGCGCTCAGGAACAGCCCAGAAAGTGGATTTTTCCGCTCGGGAAGCCGGAATGAGACGGGGTTGTGAAAAAAAAGAACAAGTCTGTTGACAGTGTAAGGTGAGCTTTGTTAAATATCTCACAAGCGCACGGGCCAACGAACTCGTAAAAGTCTCCGTTAGGCACGGTGCTGGCCCGGAAGGCGGGACGGACTCCTGCTTTTCGCGCCTCCATCGAATCCAGATGGATCCGTTTTCGGAGATAAAGGCCAAACAGGTTAAACCCTTAATTCCGTTTGTGTTGGAGGAATAGGTATGCCGACTTATGTTGATCCGTCCAAGTGTGATGGATGCAAGGGTGGTGAAAAGACCGCTTGCATGTACATCTGCCCCAACGACCTCATGATCCTGGACCCTGAAGAAATGAAGGCTTACAACCAGGAACCCGAGGCTTGCTGGGAGTGCTACTCCTGCGTGAAGATTTGCCCGCAGGGTGCCATCACCGCCCGTCCTTATGCTGACTTCGCCCCCATGGGCGGCACCAGCATCCCCATGCGTTCCGCTGACTCCATTATGTGGACTGTCAAGTTCCGTAACGGCAACGTGAAGCGCTTCAAGTTCCCGATCCGCACCACCCCCGAAGGCTCCATCAAGCCCTTCGAAGGTAAGCCCGAACCCGGCGATCTCGAAAACGAACTGCTCTTCACCGAAACCGAGCTGGGTGCCCCCGAAACCGCTCTCGGTCAGAAGTTCGATATTGCCGAAGCCGACAAGGCTGTCGAATTCAAGGCTTCCGCTGTTTAGGTCCGGATTGGAACTCACGTTTTTTCCCATTAAGGAGAAAATATCATGCCGATGATTCCCGTTAAGGAACAGGTTAAGGGCGTGGCCATTGCCGAGCCCACCATCAAAGAACACGACGTTGACATCCTTCTCGTCGGCGGCGGTATGGGTGCCTGCGGCACCGCATTCGAAGCCGTGCGCTGGGCTGACAAATATGCTCCCGAACTGAAAATCCTGCTTATTGACAAAGCAGCTCTGGAACGTTCCGGTGCAGTTGCTCAGGGTCTGTCCGCTATCAACACCTACCTTGGTGACAACAGCGCAGACGACTACGTCCGCATGGTCCGTACCGACCTTATGGGTCTGGTCCGCGAAGACCTTATTTTCGACCTCGGCCGTCACGTTGACGACTCCGTTCATCTGTTTGAAGAGTGGGGCCTGCCCTGCTGGATCAAAGATGAAAACGGTCACAACCTTGACGGTGCAGCAGCCAAGGCAGCAGGCAAGTCCCTGCGCAACGGCGACGCTCCTGTCCGCTCCGGCCGCTGGCAGATGATGATCAACGGTGAATCCTACAAGAACATCGTTGCTGAAGCTGCTAAAAACGCTCTGGGCGAAGACCGCATCATGGAGCGTATCTTCATCGTTAAGCTGCTGCTCGACGCCAATGAAGAAAACCGCATTGCCGGTGCTGTAGGCTTCAGCCTGCGTGAAAACGTGGTGCACATCTTCCGCACCAACGCCATGCTGGTTGCCTGCGGCGGTGCTGTTAACGTGTACAAGCCCCGCTCCACCGGTGAAGGCATGGGCCGTGCATGGTACCCCGTATGGAACGCCGGTTCCACCTACACCATGTGTGCTCAGGTCGGCGCTGAAATGACCATGATGGAAAACCGCTTCGTTCCCGCCCGTTTCAAAGACGGTTACGGCCCGGTTGGCGCATGGTTCCTGCTCTTCAAGGCTAAAGCCACCAACTTCCGTGGCGAAGACTACTGCGTGACCAACCGTGCCATGCTGAAGCCTTACGAAGATCGCGGCTACGCCAAGGGACACGTTATCCCCACCTGCCTGCGTAACCACATGATGCTGCGTGAAATGCGTGAAGGTCGCGGTCCCATCTACATGGACACCAAGACTGCACTGCAGACCACCTTTGAAACCATGACCCCCGCACAGCAGAAGCACCTCGAGTCCGAAGCTTGGGAAGACTTCCTCGACATGTGCGTTGGTCAGGCTAACCTCTGGGCCTGCATGAACATTCAGCCCGAAGAAGTCGGTTCTGAAATCATGCCCACCGAGCCTTACCTGCTTGGTTCGCACTCCGGCTGCTGCGGTATCTGGACTTCCGGTCCCGACGAAGAATGGGTGCCCGAAGACTACAAAGTCCGCGCCAAGAACGGCAAGGTCTACAACCGTATGACCACCGTTGAAGGCCTGTGGACCTGCGCTGACGGCGTAGGCGCTTCCGGTCACAAGTTCTCCTCCGGTTCGCACGCCGAAGGCCGTATCTGCGGTAAGCAGATGGTCCGCTGGTGCATCGACCACAAGGATTACAAGCCCGCCATCGCTGAAAAGGGTGAAGATCTGGCCAAACTGATCTACCGCCCCTACTACAACTACCTGGCTGGCAAAGACGCTTCCACCGACCCCGTGGTGAACCCCGAGTACATCACTCCCAAGAACTTCATGATGCGTCTTGTGAAGTGCACCGACGAATACGGCGGCGGCGTAGGCACCTACTACACCACCTCCCAGGCTGCTCTGGACACCGGCTTCCACCTGCTGGACATGCTGGAAGAAGACTCCCTCAAGCTGGCTGCCCGTGACCTGCACGAGCTGCTCCGCTGCTGGGAAAACTACCACCGCCTGTGGACCGTTCGTCTGCACATGCAGCACATCGCCTTCCGCGAAGAAAGCCGTTACCCCGGCTTCTACTACCGTGCAGACTTCATGGGTCTGGACGACTCCAAGTGGAAGTGCTTCGTTAACTCCAGATACGACGTTAAGGCCGGCACCACCAAGGTGTTCAAGAAGCCTTACTACCAGATCGTTCCTGCATAAGCGGGCGCGCTAGCTACAGGGGCGGTTGCTGCCGCAACCGCCCCTTTTTTACCCCCCACCCCAGACGGTCTGAGCCGGGGCAGTAAGCGCCGCTTATTGTCTGGGCTTAGGCCGTTTTGATGAAAAAGGCCCTAAAAACCGTAGGGAGGATTGCTCCAATGTCGAACTCCATACTTGTCGTCGGAGGCGGGTTCAGCGGACTTACGGCCGCTCTCGAAGCTGCCGAAGTCGGCTATGAAGTGTTCATCGTCGAGAAAACCCCATTTCTTGGCGGACGGGTCATGCAGCTCAGTAAATATTTTCCCAAGCTCTGCCCGCCGTCCTGCGGACTGGAAATCCAGTACCAGCGTATCCGCAACAACCCTAAAATCAAGTTCTTCACTCAGGCCACCGTGCAGGCGGTCAAAGGTGAAGCCGGCAACTACACCGTAAAGGTTGCCATCAAGCCGCGCCACACCGCACCTTACAGCGCCGACCTCGGCCTTCTGGCCTCCTCTCTGGAAGGAGAATCAACCAGCGAGTTCGATTTCGGTCTGGCAAAGCGCAAACCTCTGTACCTCAGCGTTCCTTTCGCTTTCCCCAACAGATACGTGCTCGACAAAGAAGCTCTCACCAAGGCGGATGAGCTGAAAGTGGGCCGTTCCGTTGCCGTGGACATGAATGAAGCGGCGCGTGAGATAGAGCTGGAAGTCGGCTCCATCGTGCTGGCAACGGGCTGGAAGCCGTACGATGTGACCCGTCTTACCAATCTGGGTGCCGGGCAGATAGCAAACTGCGTGAGCAACATGCAGCTTGAGCGTCTTGCCGCATCGGGCGGACCCACCGGCGGTGCCATCCGTCGTCCTTCTGACGGCAAGGCTCCCAAAAAGGTGGCGTTTGTCCAGTGTGCGGGCTCGCGTGATCAGAATCACCTCAACTACTGTTCCTACATCTGCTGCATGGCTTCGCTCAAGCAGGCCACCTATGTGCGCGAACAGTACCCCGACGCTGAAGTCACCGTCTATTACATCGACCTGCGCACCCCCGGACGCTATGACAAGTTCATGCGCAAGGTCCGCGCCGATGAAAAGATCAGCCTTGTCAAAGGCAAGGTGGCCGGCGTGGAGGAAGATGCAGCTTCCGGCGATGTGATTGTGGAAGTTGAAGACGCCGTGAAGGGTGAAAAGAAAAAGGTGCGGTACGACATGGTTGTGCTGGCTACCGGCATGCGTCCCACTCTTGCCGACGAAAAGCTGCCCGTTGACGTGCCTGTTGACGAGGACGGCTTCATCGTGGGCGGAGAGGACAAGGGCATATTTGCTGCCGGCTGTGCCAAAATGCCTCTCGATGTCATGAGATCCGCCCAGTCCGGCACCAGTGCCGCGCTGCAAGCGATTCAAACGGTGAAGGGGAGGTAGCGAGCAATGGCCAAGAAAATAGGCGTATATTTCGATAAGTCCAACATCGGCGCCGGGCTTGATCTTGACGCGCTTTCCGATGTGGTGACCGGCAAGTTCGGCGGCTCGTGTCCTGTTGTAAAAGTATTTCCTGTGCTCGGTGCGGAAACCGCCCGTCAGGAAATCCGTCAGGACATAGCTGAAAATGAACTTGACGGTGTACTCATTATCGGTTCGTCGCCCCGTGTGGACTGGGACCTGTACCGCTTTGAAGGCGTGACCGTGGAACGCGTTAACCTGCGCGAGCAGGGCGTTCTTGGCTACGGTGCAAAAGTGGAAGCAGGCGAGGATGCCGAAGCCGACGAAGACCTTTTCAAACTGGCTGCCGACTATGTCCGCATGGGTGTGGTCAAGCTGACCAAAATGGAAGAAGCCGGCGGCGGCGAAGTGGAAAGCGTGCGCACCATCATGGTGCTGGGTGGCGGATGGACCGGTCTTACCGCGGCTGTCAATGCTGCCAATTCCGGTTACGATGTGGTGCTGGTGGAAAAGGAAGCCGAACTTGGCGGACGTGCCAAGGGGCTTTTGAAGACCGTGCCGCTGAAGTATCCCTACACCGATGTGCACGATACGGGCATTGAGCAGAAAATAGCTGCCGTTGAAGGCAATGAGCGCATCACTGTGCTTACCTCTGCCAAGGTGCGCAAGGTTTCGGGGCAGCCGGGCCAGTTTACCGCGGTTGTAAAAACCAAGGACGGCAATCAGGAAATTCCGGTAGGTGCCATTGTGATGGCCACCGGCTGGCAGCCCATGGATGCCGGTGTCATGGCTCCCTTCGGCTATGGAACTCTCGAAGGTGTGGTCACCGCTGCAGAGTTTGAAAAAATGGCCAAGGAAGGCACTCTGAAAGCCAGAAGAGTAGCTTTCATCCTGAATACCGGCCTTGTGGACGGCGGTGATATTTACACGTCTGTCTGCGATGAAGAACCCGCAGAGGCCGCCGCAGCCAAGCCCGAGGCCGAAGACGACGAGCAGACCTCCTACGAGCACAAGGACCTTGAGTCCTTGCGCCACCTGCCGTACACCAACGCCATCAGCAGCGTTGTGGCTCTGAAGCAGGCAGGCTATGTGTGCGATGCCAGCGAAGACGGACAGGCTTTTATCCTGTACGACTCCATGGTGGTGCAGGGCATACACGAGCGCTTCTACAAAGCCGCTCAGGACAAGCTGGGCGTCATGATGTCCAAGGCCGACATTACCGGTGTCGCACAGGCCGAAGACGGTGGCCTGCTGGTGCGCGCTGCCAACACCCTGATGGGTGAAGATGTCGAAATCAGGGTGGACATGGTTGTACTGCCCACCGGTATGGTTCCTTCCACCGCCAAAGACCCGGTGGTATGGTTCGATTACCGTCAGGGGCCGAATCTGCCCGACCTTGATCTCTTTGACGGCTATGCCGATTCCAACTACATCTGCTTCCCCTACGAAACCCGTCGTACCGGGTTGTACGCCGCAGGCTGCGTCCGTCAGCCCATGATGCTGGACGCGGCCGAAGAAGATGCCATCGGGGCCACCATGAAGGCCATCCAGTGCATCGAATCGGCCAACCGCGGCATGGCTGTACATCCCCGTTCGGGCGACCTGTCGTACCCCATATTCAACTTCGTGCGTTGCACCCAGTGCAAACGCTGCACCGAGGAATGTCCGTTCGGCGCGCTGGACGACGATGAAAAGGGAACGCCGAAGCCCAACTTCAGCCGGTGCCGCCGCTGCGGTACCTGCATGGGCGCCTGCCCCGAGCGTGTCATTTCGTTCGCCAACTACAACATCGATCAGATCGGTTCCATGATCCGCGAGATCGAAGTTCCGGACGACATGAACGCCGGCGGTCCCCGCGTTCTCATTCTGGCCTGCGAAAACGACGCCTATCCTGCGCTGGATATGGCCGCACTTCGCGGGCATCACTGGAGTCCCTACGTGCGTATCATTCCTGTGCGCTGCCTTGGATCGGTCAACGCAATCTGGGTTGCCGACGCCATGTCAAAGGGTATCGACGGTGTGATGCTGCTGGGCTGCAAGTACGGTGACGATTACCAGTGCCATTTTGTCAAAGGCTCTGAAATCTGCAACCGCCGCAAGGAAAACATTGCCGAGACGCTCAACCGTCTTGGTGTGGAACCTGAACGCGTGGAGCAGTACGAAGTCGCCATCGACGAATACGACAAGCTGCCCGGCATGATCGACGAGTTCATGAACATGATCCTTGAAAAGGGCCCCAACCCGTTCAAGGGTTACTAGGAGGAGATGGAAGATGGCTCAGCCTGTACGTATCGAACCAGATCTGCAGTTTGTGAAGGAGTTGCAAGCTGTCGGTGGAGAGTCGCTGAAAAAGTGCTATCAGTGCGCCACCTGCAGTGTGGCGTGCCCCATCTCCCCCGCCAGCAATCCCTACCCCCGCAAGGAGATGGTGTGGGCATCGTGGGGTATGCGCGACAAGCTGCTCAACAATGTGGATATCTGGCTTTGTCACAACTGCGGCACCTGCTCCGACCTGTGCCCCCGCGGTGCAAAGCCCGGTGACCTGCTGGCGGCTTTGCGCAACATGGCCTATCAGCGCCTTACAAAGCCTTCCATTGTCGGTAAATGGATGAGCTCGCCCAAGTATCTGCCTATTCTGTTCGGCATTCCGGCCGTGCTGTGGGCAGTGGTCTGGATGATCATGGCCAGCGTGAACGGTACTGTGATTCCCGAAGGCACCATCGTTTTCGGAAAGCTGTTCCCCGGCGATTTCACCATAGACCCCATCTTTATTGTTACGTTCTTCAGTATGGTGGGCATATTCTGGAAAGGCACAAGAAATCTGATTGCTTCGTTTAAACCGGAAGGCAAAACGCTGGTGTTGGGCAAAACCAAGCACTGGATTCTGCATCTGGTGGACGTGCTCAGAGAAGAGATTCTGACCCATTCCAAGTTCAAGGACTGCGGTGACGACCGTTCCGACCGCAAGGTGGGACACATGGCTGTATTCTACAGCTTCATCATTCTGATGATCGTCACCGCCATTGTGGCCGCAGGACACTGGGGCGGAAAGGTTATTCCGGCCATTGCGCTGCATACCCCCATGCCGCTGCTGTTCCCTGTGAAAATTCTGGCCAACATCGGCGCCATTATGCTGGTTGTTGGGCTGGCTATTCTCACACACCGCCGCCGTCAGCAGGATCCTGAGAAGACCAGATCGAACTACTACGACTGGTATCTGCTCAATGTGATCTGGTTTGTCACGCTGACCGGTATCGGAGCACAGCTGTTCCGTCTGGCTGATATCGCTCCCGTGGCCTACTTCGTCTACTACCTGCACCTTGTGTCTGTGTGGATGCTGTTCGCATACCTGCCCTGGTCCAAGCTGGGCCACCTGGTGTACCGTACAGCCGCACTTACCTACGTGCGGATGATGGGCCGTCGCTAGTCACGTAACGGGGTGCCTTTGGGCGCCCCGATAAAGAACGATAAAACTTTTCCTTGAAATAGGAGGCAGAAATGTCTGACGAAGCTCGCAGAGTATTTAAAATGGAGACTATCCTCGGCCTTATCGCCGGTAAGCGCGGTGCCGACATCTCCGACCTGCTCGGGTTCCTTTCCCAGCGCGACCTTTCCGAAGTGGAAGAAGGCGCTGTGGCTCCCATTGCCAGAGGCTGGCTGTACAGCATGCACCCCGACTTCATGAAATGTGAGTTTGCAGAAACTGATGTTTTTGAAGAATGGGCTGCCAAGCAGGCTGCCCGTCTGGGTGACAACGTATCCATTGAGGCCATACCCGCCGCAGAAATGGCCGGCATATCGGCCGTGCTTGATAAAATGGCCGCCGATGCTGCCGCCAATGCCGCTCAGGCCGCAGAAATAGCCGCACTGAAGGCACAGGTTGCCGAACTGACCCCCTTTAAGGCCGAAGCCGAAAAGCTGGGCAAAGAAGTGGAAAGCCTGAAGGGCAAGCTGGATACCGCCCAGACCGATGCCGCCAAGACCAAGAAGGAACTTGCCGGATTCAGCGGTAAAGTGGCCATCAATGAAAATGAGATTGAATCCAGCGTTAAGGACATTGTCTCGCGCGCTGTGAAAGATGCGCTTAAAGCGCTGCCCGTGGGTGCGGCTGCCGGTGTTGCAGCTGCCGAAGTGGCAGAAGAAGCCGCCGCAGGCTTTGATGAGCCTGCCGGTTCCGATGTTCCCGAGGACTTCGGTTTCGGTGCTTCCGGTTCCGACGGCGACGGCTTCGGCTTCTAATATGTGAGGATAGAATCCGGTTTACCGGATTGTAACACCCTACGGTTGGCCCGGCTGCTTATGCAGCCGGGCCTTTCTTATGGTGTTCTTACCGGATACGTTCAGGTGTGCGGTGTTTTTTCCGGCGCAGTGTGCAGAGGCGGTTCCGTGGGGGAGTGGGGGGAGCGGGGTACTCCGCCGCGGGGTATGCCGCGGAACGCACAGTACCTTTCAGCGGGCAGAAAAACGTCCGGCAGCAGCGCTGCCGGACGTTCTGGTGAGTCTCGGTCCGGGGGTATCTGGCTACTGAAGTCTGTCAGTAGGGGCGGGAGTGGTCTGAACGCTTTCTATCAGCAGTTCACGGGACTGCAGCAGACTGTCATGCAGCTCAAGGCGTCTTTGGACCGAAAGCCTGTTGAATTCCGGCCTGCCCACAAGATCGAGCAACTGGTCCATTTCGGCCTGAATGCGCTGTATGCGTTCGTACGGTACCGCATGGCGCGGGCCGGTGCGTACTGCAAGTTCGGTCAGACCGCGCAGTTCAGCCGCCAGCCTGCCTATGGTGTTCGGCGCGATACGGTCGGCATATCGCCGCCGTTGCTGCATTTCAGAAAAAAAGCGCTTGATGCGTCTGAACATGCTTACTCCCGCTGATGGCGGTTAAACCAGAGCCGACAACATGTTGCGTAAAACCATAACAATGAAAATGAGCAGAAGAAGGTAAACGGGCAGTGCCGCGAAAATAGCCTTGCCCCAGCTTATTCTGTGTCCGTGCTTGATGCCTGCAAGTGTGAGCGCAAAGTACCACAGCGGCCCCACAATCTGACCGAAAAACGGGAACAGTGCCAGCAGCCCGACGGCGTTGGCATAGGCCACAACGCGGAATGTGGTGACAAAACCGCCTTTATCGCCCCCCACAAGCCGCAGAAAAACCTGATACAGACCGGACAGCATGATCAGCTTGAGCACCAGAAAGACTACGGACATCAGAAGTATGGAAATGCTGCCTGTGGACTGGACCATCTGATTGAAAAAATCAGCAAGCGGGCTGGCGGCAATGACTTCGCGGTACATGCGCGCAGTGGCGAGAACCCAGCCCCGCGTTGCCAGTTCTTCAAACATACCCGTCAGCAGATAAAAAGTGATGGGCGCTGTGATGGTCAGACCGGGACGCATGGTGCCGAAAAAACGGGCAGGTGAAAATATGACCCGCTTGGCGGTTTCCATAAAAGCGCCCACAAACCCGAATCTGTCCGGCCATTCCCAAGGAATATCTTGCGGTTCAGGCCTGTTGAGCCTGTCGTGCAGGTCGTCGGGAATGGCGTAAGTCTCTTCTTCCGCCTCCACCCGACGGGTGACGGGGTCGTCACTGTAGCGGGTCTGGTCCGGGTTGTCTGCAGCGGGGGTGTTCTGCCAGAAGTCGTCGGGTTGCGCACGGGAAGTGTCATCGTCATCCCCTGCGTGTTCTTCCGCTTTTACCGTACCCAGCGGGTCACGTCTGGCATTTGCATGTCTTTCGATAACATCATCAAACTGTTTACGCTGCGGAGCGGCTTCGGCAGGGCTGCCGGCATCGGCTTCTGTTGTATGCCCCTGTGTGCCGTGTCCGGATGCATCGGGCGTGTTCTGTACAGCGGCAAAGGCGTTGTCCGCCTGTGCGGCGGCGCTGCCGGTGGCGGTGGGCAGGGCGCTCTGTCCGTCGGCGGCTGATGCTGCATCGTCGTCTGGCGCGCCGGTAATTTCTCCGGCAGCTTCGTCGTTGCCGTCCGTGTGTCCGCTCTGCGGTTTTTTATCACCCAATGAGGCTATATCGTCCCATATGTCACCGCTGGCAGCGGGGGCTGCGGTGTGCACAGGGCGCGGTATGGCCTGCCCTGAATCCTGTAGCGGCGGTCGGTCCTGATGCCGGCCTGCAGTCTCGGTATCGGGCTCCAGCACAAATTCATCCTGCTGCGAAAAATCACGGAAACGGAATTTGTGTCTGCACTTGGGGCAGGTGGCAAGAGCCGCTGAAGCGGGAATTTTGGATTCGTCGACATGACGTGTGAACTGGCATTCGGGACAACGTATCTGCATGAATTAACCCTCGGGGAAGTAATCAGCCAAGTTTATGTTGAGTGGAGCGGCAAATCAAGAAGTGAGACACTCTGATTTATCCGGCGGGGCCCAGCAGGATAAGCGGGACAGTGTTGTAACAGGCTTCCACGGCAGAAAAAAATTGTGCGGGAAGCGTGGGGTAGGTTTTGTTGAGACGGTGGGTGTTGCGCCCTGCGGCATTGTCGAAAACAGCAAGTTTGGCGGCAAGGGCCGCTTCGTCTTTGTGCAGTCGTGAAAGATGTCTGATGGTTATGGCAGGTGCTAACGCCAGATTACCTTCTGTTCCCTGCGCCACCTCATGCACGCGTCCGCGGAAGTGCAGCCCTGCGCTGCGGCGCATAAGGCGCAGCTGCATGTCGGGCCACATGCCGAATCCCGCCAGCATGGTATCCTTGTCCGGCCAGAAGGTCACCCGGGGAAACAGTACTCCTCCGGCACCATGTTCTGCGGCAGCATGAACAACAGCGGGCAAAGCCTGCCACTGTTTGCTGTCAAAGCGTTCGTCACCGTCAAGAAAAAGCACCCATGAGCCTGTAGCATGACGCAGTGCCTCGTTGCGCTGGCGGGAAAAATCATTTGCCAGCGGTCGTGCCAGATGGCGCACAGTACAGGCTGCCTGTGGCACACCGGCGGGCACGCGGTCGGCGTCCCATACGATGACGGCTTCGGTCAGCCAGTCCGGCAGCTGAGCAAAAAATTCTTCCAGCCGGGGTTCCTGCGGATGCAGGATGGCGCAGAAGCTTACAGCTTCTGCCGGAGGGCAAGGCGGAGAGGCTGGGGCCGTGACGGCACCGGCAGAAAGCAGCAGGCGCTGAATCTGTCTGTAAAATGTTTTTTCGGCAGGGGGCAGTGCTGTATTAAGCATCATGGTGGAACGGGCGGCGGTGCGTCCGGTGGCAAGCAGCAGATACACCAGGGCTTTGGGGGAAGTATCGCACAGCACGGTGTGCCTGCCCTGCATCCACCATACGGCACCGGCGTTTGTCGGTGTGCCGGTGCTGTCGGGAAAAGCGGCACGGAGCTTTTCCGGAGAGGCTTCCACTACGGTCAGGGTGCGTCCGGCGGGCAGGCGCCGGGCCAGTGCGGCAGCGGCGCTGCCGTCGCCCAGTCCCATGAGCAGCACATGAGGGTGCGGTACGCGCTGTGCTGCACGCAGCATGGATTCCGTTGTGCGCATGGGGTCTGCCTGCTGCCCGTCCGCTTTTTGTCCGTCTGCATTGTTTCTGCAGGATATTTGCATGGCCGCAGGGCGGGCGGTGTCTGCCTGTATCTGCCCCAGCTGCCACGGCAGGACGGCAAGCGTGTATTGTCGCAGCAGGGCGGAAAAATCAGTCACGGCAGTGTGCTCCGCACCGGTTGTGCTGCAGCGCTTCCGGCATGTTTTCAGACCGTTTGAGACCCAGCAGGTGACAATAAAGCGCGGCCAGACGGCTGGTTATGTGCAGCCTGTCAAAGCAGCGTACCGCCTTCTGCTGTGCTGCGGTGCCCATGCGTCTGGCTTCGTCGGGATTGCGCAGCAGAAAGGCCAGCGCCTGAGCATACTCCTGAGGCGTCTGCGCCACCAGACCGGTGATATTGTGTTCCACAAGTTCTGTCTGCGCGTTGTCGCGCCAGCCGTCGCACGGGTGCGTGACCACAGGCAGCCCGCAGGCCATGGCCTCTGCAATGGCAAGGCCGAAACTTTCGCCCGCATCGTTGGCGTGGGCCAGCACGGATAGTCCGTCAAGAAATTCGGCCAGACTGCTTTCGTTCCGCAGGGGCGGGCAGAACATGACATTGTTTTCCAGCCCGTGGCGGCGGACATATTCCGCAGCTTCGTCCAGCGCGCCCACAATCCGGTATTGCAGGTCGGGAAAGTCCTGCACGAGATGCGGCAGAAACGAGAGGGCCAGCTGCGACCATTTGCCTTTGTCGGCACGGGCAAGGCGGCCGATAACCGGTCTGCTGTAGTCCCGTTGGTGCGGCGGACGCGTGCGGGCGGCCAGAAAATCAGTATCCACGGGGTTGTAAAGCACCACACGCCGGGGCGGTTGTACCGGAATGCCGTGCAGATGTTCGAAACGCGCCGCGCAGAAATGTGAGACAAAAATGGTCGAGTCCACATCGCGTCCCGAGGGCGAATCGTCCAGTCTGCCAAATACGTTTGTTTCGACCACCACAGGCAGCAGCGCACAGGGGCGTCTGCCTGTGCGGCGGCGCAGAGCCTGCACGGGGCGCATAAGCTCGGGTTCGGGCCAGCCTGCTCTGTGCATATGGATAACGGCCGGCCGGTGGTTGCGCACGGCAGCGGCAATATCGTCGCCGATGAAAACGGGAATGCCGCTTTCGCGCAGCTGTTCGCCGCGTTCTCCGTCGCGCGGGCTCCATACGGCGGGGGCAAACTGCACATCATCGGGGGTGCGGGGCACGGAGGCAAGGGTCTGCACCAGAATCTGCATGACCTTTTCGGTGCCGCCCAGCCCCAGTGATTTGACGGCATGAAGAACCGGAATGCGTGAGTGACCCATAGGCGGTAACTTAGCGCAGAGCAGCAGTATTGAAAAGAAAAACCCTGAGGAGCACAGAGACCGCGGGGCGGTGCCCGTTGCCCGTTTCAGGTCGGCGCCGGTGCTGTATAAAGCCGGAGCGGCCGGACCGCAGCCATCTTGGGGGGGAATATGGCAGGCGTCAGCCGCTCCGGTATGGGGGGGATATGGTAAGACGGCAGGCTTTTTCCGCCGTTATGAACCTGCTGTTTTGCGGTACATATTTGCACCGAATTTGCGTGCGTTGAATCCGAACCCTGCGGGACGCGGCTGTTCTGCTGCCGCTTGCTGTTCTTGTCCGGCTTGCTGTTCAGGCGCGGGGGCGGACTGCTCCGTGGCTGCTGCGGGCTGCTGCGGTGCGGACGGCCCGGGGGCAGCTGCGGGCTGCTGCGCGGTGTGCGTTGCAGCGGGAGCCTGCGCAGGAGCGGCATAGCCTTGCCGGGCAGCGGAACCGAAGCCCGCCATTCTGCCCGGTCCTGCCGGGGGAAAAGCCGGTGCTGCGGCTTCCTGCGCTGCAGGCTGCGGTGCGGAAGCAGGCGTGTTCTGAGCGCCGTAGCGTCTGGCCGCAGCGCCGCTGCCAAGTGCGGGACCGCCGGACGGGGCTGCCTGAGGCATCATGTTGCGGTGCTGTTTGGTGGCGGCATCTGCCCGCTGTTTTGCGGCCAGCTGTTTCTGTGCTTCTATGGCCTCGGGTGTGTCCATAATCTGCGCATAGGCACTGCGCAGTCCGGACAGAATGCGGATGACTTCGTCGATCAGCGTCACGTCCATCTTCAGGTTGGCATTGAGCAGACGGGTGGAGCAGTAAAAGTACAGCTTGTGCAGATTTTCAGCCAGCTCGGGGCCCTGTTCGGGATTCAGACTGCCGTCCAGTTCGTTTATGACGTCCAGAGCCTTGGAGATAAGTATGCCCTTGGCAGCATAATCCCGCTGGGCAATCTTGTCTTTTGCCTGATTGAGGAACTTGATGGCTCCGTCATACAGCATAAGAAGAAGCTGCCCCTGAGAGGTGGTGGACACCTGTGTCTGGAAATAGGCATGGGCTGCCTTCTGCATGGTCGTCTCCTGTATGTCTGTCTAGCTCTTGTTCATCTGCTGTATGGCCGAACTGAGAGCCTGAGTCTGCTGGTCGTATGTGGTCAGCGTCGCTTCGAGACGCGAGAATTTAAGGCGCATGTTCTGCTCCCATTTCATCAGGCGCGTCTCTTCGCGGTCTATTTTTTCTTCAATTTCGTAGATGATGTCTTTGTAGTTGCGTTCCAGAATTTTCAGCGTGCCGTCGGTCGAGGTCATTTCCTTCAGCGTATCGGAAATTTCACCCATTTTGCCCTGACGCAGGCGCACAGCGTCGCTGTAAGAACCTTGCGTCATGTTATCCACGCGTACGGCCAGACCTTTTGCGGGGCCTTCCATGGCGATTATCTGGTGGCTGCCCTGTTCCACCTTGGCGGCAAAGCCACCTATGGAGGCGTTTATAATGTTGCCGGAAGCGTCGATTTCGTATGCAACTTCATATTTGCCGGGCTTGGTGATGCCGTTGACGTGCGATTCGTACGAAAAGTCGGCACTGTCTGAAAGCCCTTCACCGCTGGCGGCAAACAGAGCGGCAACTTCGTCCGGTGTTTTTTCCAGCGCTTCACGCAGCTTCACGTCGTCCACTTCCAGCAGGCCGTTGTTGACCGAGCTTTCATCCGAGTTGGTCAGTATGCCTATCTGAGCGAGCGAGCTGTAAATATCACCCTTAGTCTTACCGTCTTCCTCGTACTGGTAATCGAATCCCGGCGAGCGGTTCGATGTGATCTGCTTCAGGCGTGATGAAACCAGCTGCACACCGTAGTTGCCTGTAAGAACAGAGCCTTTTTCCGCATCAAACTGGCTGGTGGCCTTGGTGGCGTCTTCCCGTTTTTTTGCGTCGCTGACCTTGGTCAGGTCTTTAATTTTGGTGCGTACTGCATTCATGCCGTCCACAAATGCATGGACGTTTTCAATGATCTTATCAATGTCGGTGTCCACGGAAACCTGTGTCACGCCGGTATCACGCAGGTTGATGGTCAGCCCTTCTATGGCTTCGGTCAGTGTGTTGCTGGATGATTCCAGCCACGAACCGCCCGGCCAGTTGTTGATGCGGTACTGGGCGTTTTGCGGTGCCTGCTGGTGCCAGAACGCAGGGTCAAGGTCAAAGGCTGTCAGCGAGGTGGAAGAATCGATGCTGAGCGTGTTGCCCGCCCCCAGATCCATCCCTTTGAGCTGGAACATGTACTGATCGCCCGTTTTGATAAGCGAGGCTCTGACTCCCGGATTCTGGGAGTCTTTGTTGATCATGTTGACCAGCCCTTCCAGCGTGGTGCCGTTGGCAACAGAGATGGTATGCTGCTTGCCCTTGTAAGAATATACGAATTCCTGCGTGCTCCCCGAGGTGTTGATGGAGGCTTTTTTGTCGCTGAATCCGTTCTGGTAGGTCAGAATGGCATTGGTTGCCAGCTGGCCGACCTCCAGCTTGTACGACCCTTCAAGCGCCTGAGTATTGGCTTTGGCTGTGGCTATGCTGGCGTCAGAAGAGGCCGCTGTCTTGGTCATGAACTCGCTGATGGTGTCCATGCCGTCAACAATGGTCTTCAGTTTGCCTATTTCTGTACGGATATCCTGAAACGCTTCGAGGCGCTTTTCCCAGTCGCCTTTCCACAGTTCCATGCGGTTTTTCTGGATGCTTTCCACCTTTTTCAGCTGATCGATCATGGAGCTGAAATCGGTGCCGGAAGAAATACCGTCAAACCGGATGCCGCCTGAGAGCAGTTCTGTAGCCATATTTCACACCTCGGGCATTTTTTTCCTGAACGGGGTTGCCCGCAGGGTCAAATGCAAGGAAAATGCCATGCAGCCGGCCTCCGGCGCCAAAATAACTCCGCAAGGGACGCTGCAGGGGCATGTCCGTGCCACCCTGTATCACTTATCGGCGGCACACGGCAGAACTTTACCTGCCGTGTGCCGCCGACTGCCGGCTGCAATGAAAAGGCCGCCACGCTGTGACGGCCTGAAGTTCAGTATTGCCTGCGTATTTCAACGCCGGTTCATCAGGATGTCGTGAGCCTGTGCAGGGCTTCAACGGCTTTTTCGGGCTGCATGCCGCGGGCAGCGGCCATGCGCGGCAGGTTTTCCTCCGCGTCGCAGCCCCTCACGTATTCCGGCTCGACCGGCTCATGGCTCCATACCGCGTCTGCCGTGGCGGCAAGCAGCGCCTCGGGCCGCACATGGCTGAACCGTGCCGGAAGCAGCGAGTGGCTGATACCCGCCGCGGTCAGGTGCCGGCATATGGCTTCGGCGTTACGCTGCACGCCGCTGCCGAAAAGGCAGGCCTTGCAGCCGCAGGATTGTGTGACCGCGGCCATATGCGAGCACGCGTCGGCTACACCGAAGGTGGTGACCGGATGCAGGGGGACGGCTGTGCCGGTGTTGTCGGGTCTGAACCCCTGTACCATCACCTGATCACGCCGGGCGTGCAGCACGGCCCACAGCAGGGGGGAGCCGCAGTCCGCGGCGTGCAGCACCGCAGCCGCATCCGCTGCCAGCGCCGCCGTGTAGGATACTCCCGCGCAGGGTACATTGAGCGCCCGTGCCATGCCCAGCGCCGTGGAAAGGGCAAGCCGCAGACCGGTAAAACCGCCCGGACCGTTTACAACGGCAATGCGGCCGATCTGCTGCATGGACACCCGCATGCGTTTCATGGCGTCCTGTATGGCCGGAGCAAGGATTTCCGTTCCCTGCCGCGGTACGGTCATTTCAAAAGAAAACAACAGTCCGGCCTGCTGTGTGCCGTCGGCGCAGGCATTGCCTGCGGCAACCTGCAGCCTGCCTTCGGCGGCATTCAGTACCAGTGTTATTTCCTGCGGCGCGGAAGTTTCGTTACGTTGTGTCTTCATGGAATTGCGTTACTGGGTGAATAGTGAACGGGCGATGTCGTTGAACGTGGCAAGCGCCATGAGCATGAGCAGCAACACCAGCCCCGCCTGTGTGGTCAGGTGCTGTATCCGCTGGGGTACGGGCCGCCGGAAAATGGTTTCCAGCGAAAGAAACAGCAGGTGACCGCCGTCAAGCACGGGCACGGGCAGCAGGTTGAGCAGGCCCAGGTTCACACTGATAAGCGCGGTAAGCGCCAGCAGGGGAGAAAGGCCGTTCTGTGCCTGTTCGGTAACCATCTGCGCGATCATTATGGGCCCGCCGACGGTATCCAGCGGTACCACCCGCTGGAAAAGCTTGAGAAATCCCTGACCGGTGAGGGCGATCATATCCCATGTGTGCACTGCGCCTTTGGTCAAGGCGTCCACCGGACCCAGTGGCTTGTGCAGCGTGGCACCCGATGCATGCACGCCGATGATCAGGGCGTGCTCGTCTTCGCCGAACAGGTTTTTACGCACCTGCTCTTCCGGTTTCACGGAAAGCGTGAGGGTTTGCGCCCCGGCGGCGGCAGGACGGCTGATGACTATTTCCACAGGGGCGCCGCTGCCCGCGCTGATGGTTTCGGAGACATCGCTCCAGTATTCTATGGTGCGGCCCTGTATGGTGAGAATGCGGTCACCCTTGCGGATGCCTGCGTGCTGTGCCGGACTGCCGTCCTGCACGCCGCCCACTTCGGGTACCAGAAACATCTGGCCCTGAACCCAGAAAAGCCCCCAGTACAGAAGCCAGGCCAGCAGAAAGTTGAACAGAGGACCGGCGGCAATGACAATCATGCGGTGCCATGCCGGTCGCAGGGCAAAGCTTTCGTGCCTGCTGAATCCTTCGGGCAGGTCGGCTTCATCCTGTTCGCCCACCAGCTGCACATAGCCCCCCAGCGGAACCAGTGCCAGACGGTAATCCGTCTGCCCGCGGCGGAAGCCGAAAAGCCGCGGCCCGAAGCCCAGTGAAAAGGTCTTGACCCCGATACCGAGACTGCGTGCTGCTGCAAAGTGGCCGAGTTCATGAAAGAAAATAAGTCCGCCGATGACAAGAATGACGGAAAGAGTGCTTACCATATAGGTTATCCAGGCGGGTTCCGAAGTATCGCGGCGCAGGCCGCGGAGAAAACGCGTCTAGCCGCGGGCGCCCGCAAGGTCGGCCGTGACGCGTCGTGTCGTCTTATCCAGTGTGAGGATGCTTTCAACCTCATCATACATGTTTTGGTGCGGTGCCGCATCGTGTGCCTGCATGGCCGCTTCGATAAGCCGGGGAATATCCAGAAAGGCGATGGCGCCCTGCAGAAAAAGGTCCACGGCAACTTCATTGGCGGCGTTCAGGACCACAGGCAGACCGTTGCCTCCGGCGTATGCCTTCCGTGCAAGCTCAAGGCATGGAAACAGAGATATGTCCGGAGATTCAAAGGTTAAGCAGCCCACTGACAGCAGGTCGAGCGGTTCCACTCCGGTATGCATGACCCGCGGCCAGCCCAGACAGTAGGCAATGGCTATGCGCATGTCGGGTGTGCCCATGTGGGCTATCTGCGACCCGTCGTTGTATTCCACCAGCGAGTGGATGATGGACTGGGGATGTACCACCACTTCCACCTTTTCCAGCGGAGCGTTGTACAGATGGCAGGCTTCGATGACCTCCAGCCCTTTGTTCATCAGCGTTGCCGAGTCAATGGATATTTTAGCTCCCATGCTCCAGTTGGGATGGTTCAGGGCCTGTTCACGGGTGACAGATTGCAGAAACGTTCTGTCACGCCCGCGGAAAGGCCCTCCTGACGCGGTGAGAATGATGCGCCGCATCTGCGCGGCGTCGTGGCCCTGCAGCGCCTGAAAGATTGCGTTGTGTTCGGAGTCCACAGGCAGAACGGAGGCACCTGTTTCGTGGCACAGCCTGCGGATGAGTCCGCCGGCAAGCACAAGCGATTCTTTGTTGGCCAGCGCGATGGTTTTACCAGCCCGGGCGGCGGCCACGGTGGCGCGCAGTCCCGCAGCGCCCACCTGCGCGGAAAGCACGCAGTCGGCTTCGGGCAGGGCGGCCAGAAATTCGTATCCTTCCTGTCCTGTATGTATGCGCGGTCTGTATCCGGCGGGCAGCAGCGATGCAAGCTCATCGGCAGCGGTACCGTTGATGACTGCCAGATGAGGCGGGCGGTAGGCTGCCGCCTGACGTGCCAGCAGACGCACATTGCGGGCGCCTGCCAGTGCGGTGATGCGGAAAAGTTCCGGCTGCCTTTCCACCACGCGCAGGGCACTGGTGCCTATGGAACCGGTGCTGCCCAGCAGCACCAGTGAACGCGGAAAACGGCTGTTCCACGCGGCGTCGGGCAGGGGGGATATATAGCCATTCACGCCGTCATTCTCCTGCTGTTTCATGTTCATCCGGCCGGGCAATCCGTGTGCCTATGGCAGTAAGCGTGTTGAAAATAAGCGTAATGTCTTCCGGTGTGGTGCGGTGGTTTGCTATGCACACGCGCACGCCGGCCCGCCCGTTCACGGCTGCGGGGGTGAGCAGCGCTGTGCCGCTGCGTTCCAGCTCTTCAATCATCTGCAGCTGCAGGTCATCAATCTGCTGCTCTGTCCAGCACCCGCGCACAGCAGCCGAAGGGGTATAGCGGCCGCACACGATGGAAAGAGGCGCAGGGGCAAGAGGTTCCCACTCCGGATGGTCGCACATCAGCCCGTACAGCTGCCGTGCCAGCTCCATATTGCGGCGTATGATGCGTGCAATGCGCAGACGGCCGTAGCTGCGGAAGGCGAACCAGACTTTCAGGGCCCTGTTGGCGCGCGAAAGGATAAACGTGGTGTTTTTAAGGTCATGGGGATTTTCAGCCCCCAGATAAGCTGCCTTTGCACGGAATGTTTCCAGCTGTTGTTCTCTGCTGCGGAAAAGGGTTATGCCGCATTCCAGCGGTACAAAAAACCATTTGTGCGGATCAACGCAGACAGAATCGGCCAGTTCGATGCCGGCCAGCAGCGGGCGCAGTTCGTCGGCCAGCATCACGGCACCGCCGTATGCGGCATCCACGTGCATCCACATGTTTTCGCGGCGGCAGATGGCGGCAATGTCCGGCAACGGATCCACGGCACCCGTGGTGACGCTGCCCGCCTGCGCCACAACGCAGAACGGCAGCCGTCCGGCCCTGCGGTCCTGCTGTACGGCTTTTTCCAGTTCGTGCGGTATCATGCGGCAGGCACTGTCACTGGGAACGGCGCGCACGTTGTCTTCGCCGATGCCCAGCAGCACGGCCGAGCGGGTGACCGACATGTGCCCCTGATCGGAAACATACAGCACCAGCGGCCGTTCAAGCCCCTGCATGCCGCGGGCATGCACCTGCGGAGCGTGGACGCGCCGTGCCACGGTAAGCCCCATGAGATTGGCCATGGTGCCGCCGCTGACAATGGTGCCGCCCCATCCTTCAGGCATGCCGAACATGCCGGCAAACCAGCCTAGAACAATCTCTTCCAGCACGGTTGCGGCCGGTCCGCCCTTGAAGCTCAGCGGAGCCTGATTAAGGCCGGTACACAGCATGTCGCCTATGGTTCCTGCCGGTCCGGGGCTGGTGGTTATCCATGCCAGAAAACGGGGATGGCCGATGCGGGTGGAATATGGCTCGATATGCCGCGCCACTTCACCTATGACGGCTTCAGGGCCATGGCCTTCATCCGGCAGGTCGCACGGAATGATGGCTGCCAGTTCTTCAAAGCTGATGTTCTGTTTCACAGGGTCGCAGGCAATGGCCCTGATGCGTCCGGCTATCAGTTCCGCTGCCTGCTGGAGATTCTGCTCCAGATTATCGAGATCAAGCGTCTCGAATTGTTTCCGGGTCATGAAGGTGTGTCCTTGAAAAATACCCTTGTCTTACTGGAAAAAAGGCACAAGGCGGCTTGCACCCGCGTATGCCGGCAGCACAAGCAGCAGACTGTCTATGCGGTCCAGCAGGCCGCCGTGACCCGGCAGAGCGCTGCCGGAATCTTTGACCCCCATGGTGCGTTTAAGCGCGGATTCAAAAAAATCACCCATCTGCGATGCAATGTTCAGCACTATGCCGAGCAGCATCCATGCCCAGAGTGAAGTCTGCGGATTGCCCACGGTGGCACCGGCCAGCATACAGATGCCGGTACAGAATATAAGGCCGCCCAGACTGCCTTCCCAGCTTTTTTTAGGGCTCACACGGGGCCATATGCGTTTTTTACCGCAATAGGTTCCGGCATAGTATCCGCCCGTGTCCGAGGCAAAGGCCGCACCAAGTACCAGCAGCAGTTCCAGCGGCAGCATGCCCAGTGCAAAGTGCAGTGTGACAGGCAGATACAGAAGCCCTGCGGTAAGCACCTGTGCATCCTGAAAACGTGCGGAATCGTCACCGCTGCCGTAGCGGGTGAGAAAGCTGAGTGACGCCGCCCAGAAAGAGATCAGCATGATGCCCAGCATCCATTCGTGGGCGTTGTAGGCTCCGGCCAGCAGCAGGGCGGCACCGGCGGTGTATCCGGTGATTTTATAAAAGCAGCGGGTGCCGCGCTGCCAGAACATGGCGTAGAATTCGCGCAGCCCCAGCAGGGCGGCTGCCAGAATGAGTGCAAAAAGAAACCAGCCGCCCATGAACAGAGCGCCCGCCAGAACAGGTAGCAGAATGAGCGAGGTGAGTATGCGTTTGCGGTGCGAACTGATCATGACTGTTTCTGCTCCTCGGTCCGGCCGAAACGGCGGCTGCGCATGGCATAGGCGTGCAGCGCCTCGTCCAGCTGTTCGCTGCCGAAGTCGGGCCATGCAATGTCGGTGAAATAAAGTTCGCTGTAGGCGCTCTGGTACAGCAGAAAGTTAGAAAGCCTGATTTCTCCGCTGGTGCGGATTACAAGGTCGGGGTCCGGCTGGCCGGCTGTCCACAGAAAGCTGCTGAAAAGCTCTTCCGTGACATCCTGCTCCGGGGTGCCTGCGGCCATGAGTCTGCGGCAGGCCTGCACAATGTCTGCTCTGCCGGAATAGTTGAGCGCCAGATTCAGATGCAGAGCCGTGTTGCGGGCCGTGCGGGCCATGGCGTGATCCAGCGCCTTGCGGGCGGCCATGGGCAGTGCGCTTATATCGCCGAAGACGGAAAGGCGGATGTTCTCGCGCTCCATGGCGGGCAGTTCATCACGCAGAAAGCTGACCAGCAGATCAAAGAGGAACCCCACTTCTTTTTTGGGCCGTCCCCAGTTTTCCTGCGAAAACGCGTAAAGAGTCAGATGGCTGATGCCCAGCTCGCGGCAGCGGGTGACCACCGTGCGGACAGCGCGGCTTCCGGCTTTGTGCCCTTCGCTGCGCGAAAGCCCTCTGGCCGTTGCCCACCTGCCGTTGCCGTCCATAATGATGGCAATATGTGCGGGCAGACTCCGTTCCTGGGGCGTCTTCGGTTGGGTCAAGGGGTAACTCCTTGAAATGTATGTGTATGTTGTTGTAATGAAAACAGTATCTTGTACCCCCTAAGCCGATAGGGGTCAAGGCCGCAGCTGCCTGCTGCGGCGTGAAAAAAGAAACCGCGGGTGTAAAAAAACGCCGCCGGACATGGCCCGGCGGCGCAAGCAAAAAGCATGTCGCGCATGTTTTCCGGCATTGCCGTGCCGGCAGGCGCTGCTATACTTCCATGATTTCTTTTTCTTTTTTGGCCAACACTTTTTCAGACTTGGCAACAAACGCATCAGTGAGCTTCTGCACTTCGTCCTGACCGCGTTTCATGTCGTCTTCAGTAATGGCTTTGTCTTTTTCCATCTTTTTAATCTGCTCATTGGCGTCGCGGCGGATATTGCGCACGGCCACCTTGGCATCTTCGGTGTACTTTTTGGCTACCTTCACCAGTTCCTTGCGGCGCTCTTCGGTAAGGGGCGGCATGGAAATGCGGATGATTTTGCCGTCGTTGATCGGAGTAAGCCCCAGATCGGACTGCATGATGGCTTTTTCAACCAGAGCGAAAGCCCCGCGGTCCCACGGCTGAATGGTGATGGTGCGGCTGTCGGGCACAGCCACGGAAGCCAGCTGGTTGATGGGCGTGGGGGTGCCGTAGTAATCCACCTTGATGGAATCGACAAGCGATGTGGAGGCCCGTCCGGTGCGCAGGCGTCCGAATTCGCGGTCGAGAGCGGCGACTGCCTTTTCCATCCGTTCTTCGGTTTCGAGCAGAATTGTATCCATGTGAGTTAGCCTCCTTGCACTATGGTTCCCACGTCTTCGCCCATGACAGCACGTTTTATGCCGCCTTTGTACATGTTGCAGACGATGATGGGCACGTTGTTTTCCATGCACAGACTGATGGCTGTGGAGTCCATGACGCGCAGGTTTTTCTGCAGCACCTCAATGTAGCTGAGCTGACGGTACATGACTGCATCGTCATGCTGCATGGGGTCTTTGTCGTAAACGCCGTCAACTTTGGTCGCTTTTATGATGACATCGCATTTCAGTTCCATACCGCGCAGCGCAGCGGCTGTGTCGGTGGTGAAATACGGATTGCCGGTACCGGCAGCGCATATGACCACGCGGCCTTTTTCCAGATGACGCTCGGCGCGGCGGCGGATGTAGGGCTCGCAGACTTCCTGCATGGTTATGGCCGAAAGCACCCGGGTGGCGTGTCCCAGTTTTTCCAGCGCATCCTGCACGGCCACTGCGTTCAGCACGGTGGCCAGCATACCCATGTAGTCTGCCGAAGACCTGTCCATGCCCTTGGCGGATGAGGAAAGCCCGCGGAAAATGTTGCCGCCGCCGATAACCAGAGAGACCTGAAGGCCCATTTCCAGTACCTCGGCGATTTCCCGACATATATTCGAAACCGTTTCAGGGTCAATACCGAACTTCTTGTCGCCGGCAAGAGCCTCGCCGCTCAGTTTGATCAGCGCGCGCTTGTATTTCAGTTCGCTCATCGTTGTCTTTCCTCAATAGTGTTATGCTTGGCCGGTCCGGGGCGGACCGCTGTTTTCTGCGGTGTTCATGAATGATCGTACGGCGCTCCCCAGTCGCCTTCCTGTACGCGGACGTACTTCAGGTATGCGTAAAACGCGCCGTGCGTTGCATTTATAAAGCCTGCACGTCCGTCCAGCATGCCCCGCTGGATGACATACAGCTTGAAAAAACGGGCAAAGCCATGTGCCATACCCGCTGCTATACCACCTTTTTTGCCTTTGCGCCGCAGGTCATCGGCTCCCTGCTGGGCATAGGCGTTGATTTTTTCCAGATGCTGAAAAAAACTTTCGTACGGATAATGCAGTATATCCGCGTCGATGTTCTGTGTGGGGCCCTGCGGGTGAAAAGAATAATGGGCACCGCTTACATGTACCTGCATGAGTGCCGGACGAAACACCCGCAACAACCTGTCGGGATACCAGCCGGAGTGCTTCATGAAACGGTCGTGGTACCAGTTGCGGCGGCGCGGATAGCAGCCGGCAAGACCGGCCGGAGCGGTGCGTACGGTTTTCTGCACCGCCTGACTCAGGGCGGGGGTGCATATTTCATCCTGATCAAGGCTTACGACCCATTCCGTATCAATCTGCGCCAGGGCAAACTCGAATTGTGCCGCAGGGCCGTGCCATGGGTTTTGCAGCACATCGGCGCCGCGGTTGCGGGCTATCTCCACCGTGCTGTCTGTAGAAAATGAATCCACCACCAGCACCCGGTCGCAAAATGCGAGCGACGCCAGACATTTGTCCAGCAGACGCCCGCCGTTATATGTGAGTACCAGCCCCGTTATTCCGGATTTCATCTGGCAGATTCCGTGCAGATGGCGCGGATGGCTTCTATGACATCGTCCACATCACCGTCTGACAGTTTGGGGGAAAGGGGCAGGCTGACAGTCTCGCGCCCGTAAGCTGTGGCCACCGGAGTGTCTGCCGGGTCCCAGCCGAAACGGCGCCGGTAGTAGGGGTGTTCGGGAACTGCCAGATAGTGTACGCCCACGCCTATGTTGTGCGCCCTCAGCGCTTCAAGCATGGCGTCGCGTTCCACGCCGCAGCACGCGGCCGACACCCGTATGGTGTACAGGTGGTACGCATGGCGGGTATGTTCCTCGGCGTCGGCGGGCAGGCCTATGCCAAGTCCGGCCAGTCCTTCATTGTACTTCTGCCATATGCAGGCGCGGCGTTTCCAGTATTCTTCCACGCGCCGCAGCTGATGGATGCCCATGGCCGCCTGAATATCCATCATGTTGTACTTAAAGCCGTGATCAACAACCTGATAGTGCTTGTAGCCCGCATCGCTGAATCTGGCCCATGCGTCGGCGCTCATGCCGTGCAGTGCCATTATTTTGCAGCGGTCTATGGCGGCTTTGTCGTCAGAAATGATCATGCCGCCTTCGCCGGTGACGATGTTTTTGGTGGCGTAAAAGCTGAAGCAGCCTATGTGCCCTATGGTGCCGGCTTTGCGCCCTTTGTATTCGCTTTCAATGGCGTGGGCGCAGTCTTCGATGACAATCAGACCGTGTTTGCGGGCCAGCTCCATTATGGGGTCCATATCGCAGCAGCGTCCTGCGTAGTGCACCACCATGATGGCGCGGGTGCGCGGGCCGATGTGCGGGGCTATGGTTTCGGCCGAAATATTAAGCGTGACGGGGTCTGCATCAGCCAGCACGGGAGTACCGCCGGCATGGATGATGGCATTGACCGACGCGCAGAAGGTCATGGCGGTGGTTATCACCTCGTCGCCGGGTGCAAGGTCGAGTGTAAGACAGGCAAGGTGCAGGGCTGCCGTGCACGAGTTGACGGCGGCGGCATGCGCCACGCCCTTGTATGCGGCGAAATCGCGTTCAAACTGATGCACCTTGGGACCGGTGCCGATCCATGCCTTGTGCATGGAGTCCACGACTTCGTCTATTTCGTCCTGTTCGATAAGGGGCTGTCCGAAAACCAGAAAGGACTCACGCATTGTAAGCGGGCTCCGTTACGTTGGGGGTGAAAACGCCCGAAATCTGCCGCGGGGTTGATGTTTTTTTGCCTGTTGCCACGGGGCCGCGTGCAGTCATGCGGCGCCACCGGCCGTTGCCCAAAAAAAGGGGGGCTGTGTGCCCCCCCTTTATAACCGGGTCGTCCGTCAGGGGAAAACCCCGACTCGGCCGTTACGCTCCCAGCTGGAAGCGGCAGAAACGGCCGACAGTGATGTTTTCGCCCAGAGTGGCGATGGTGTCGTTCAGCAGATCGCGGATAACCTTCTTGTCATCACGGATGAAGGGCTGTTCAAGAAGGCATACTTCCTTGTAGTACTTCTTGATAGCGCCATCAACGATCTTTTCCACGATATTTTCGGGCTTGCCTTCGGCAAGAGCCTTTTCGCGGTAGACTGCACGTTCGCGTTCGATGAGTTCTGCATCCACGCCGTTTTCGTCCACGGCCACGGGGTTGGTGGCGGCGATCTGCATGGCCAGGTTTTTGGCCAGTTCGATGAACTGTTCGTTACGTGCCACGAAGTCGGTTTCGCATTTCAGCTCAACCATGACGCCGATTTTGCCGTTGGAGTGGATGTAGGAGCCGATCAGCCCTTCGGAGGTGGCGCGGTCGGCCTTTTTGGCGGCCTTGGAAAGACCCTTCTGGCGCAGCCAGTCAACGGCCTTTGCTTCGTCGCCGTCGCATTCCTGCAGGGCTTTCTTGCAGTCCATCATACCTGCGGCGGTTTTTTCGCGCAGTTCCTTAACCATTGCGGCAGTGATAGCAGCCATATCAAAAACTCCTGAGGGCTTCGTTATTCGGCGGATTCTTCGGCAGCGGGAGCAGCAGCTTCGGCTTCAGCTTCGGCAGCCTGCTTCATGGCTTCTTCAGCGTTCTCGGCTTTGGTTTCCTTGCGCATGGCCTCGCCTTCAAGACAGGCATCGGCAATGTGGCCGACAAACAGCTTGATGGCGCGGATGGCGTCGTCGTTGCCGGGAATGACGTAGTCGATCAGGTCGGGATCGCAGTTGGTATCGGTAACGGCCACGATCGGAATACCGAGGCGGCGGCATTCCTTAACGGCGATGTCTTCGCGGTTGGGGTCGATGATGAAAGCCAGCTGCGGCAGGTTTTCCATATCTTTGATGCCGCCCAGAACCAGATTCAGCTTGTCCATCTCACGGCGCAGGCGAAGCACTTCCTTTTTCTGGTAGCGGTTCACGGTGCCGTCTTCGAACATGACTTCGAGCTTTTTCAGGCGGTCGATGCTCTTGCGGATTGTCTGGAAGTTGGTCAGGGTGCCGCCCATCCAGCGGTTGGTCACGTAGTACTGACCGGCGCGTCCGGCTTCGGTCTGCACAGCTTCCTGAGCCTGACGCTTGGTGCCGATGAAGATAACCTTGCCGCCGCGTGCAACGGTGTCGACCACTTTGTCATGGGCCGTGCGGAACAGCTTTACGGTCTGCTGCAGGTCGATGATGTGGATGCCGTTACGGGCGCCGAAGATGTAGGTACCCATCTTGGGGTTCCAGCGGCGGGTCTGGTGACCGAAGTGAACGCCGGTTTCCAGCATTCCTTTCATAGTTACGTAAGCCATTGTCTTTCTCCTGGGGTTTTGTTTCTTCCACACCGGCCGTTACCCTCGACCCGTACCGTCCGCAGACGGGGAACGGGCACCCTGGGCTGATACCGGAGTGTGCTTGATTATGAAAACAGTGCCCTATACGCCGTTTCAGATTCTCTTGCAAGCATAAACATGCGGCGCTTTGCCGCGACGGAAAAGCGGCGCCGGGCGGCCGGAGCGTTTCAATGTGAGTAATCATCTGTTATCCGTGAAACATTGTGGTTTTTCTGTTCCGCATGTTGCCCGCTCGTGATATGGACAGCACTATATTGTTATGGGGCGGAGCCTGTTGTCTGTTTTCGCGTAATCTGTGCCGGAGGATATGATGAAAATAGCGGTGTGCGCCACGGGTGATGCAGCCGGGGATGTGCAGGCGGTGCTTGCCATGCTGGAGGCTCAGGGGCACGGCCCTTCCAGAGTGTCCGTGCTGGAGACGGGATCCGGCGGTGCCGCCGGTGTCAGTGCCGCCGGACAGGATGTGAGCGTGTTCCGTCATAGCGGGGGAGAATCGTTCGTCATTGTGTGCGGTGTGGCCGCGGGGCATGGATTTACGCCGCTGCAGCGGCCCGGGGACGATATACTGGCTGATGAGGAACGCATCCGTACGTGGCTGTGTTCGCTGGAAGGGGTGTTCTGCGCTGTGTGGCATCACCGCTCCTGCGGTGTATGGCTGCTGGTGTCTGATCCGCACGGGGCGTACCCGCTGTACGTGCACGATGCTGACCGGGGACTGTGTGCCGCTTCGGAAATACGTGCCGTGGCCGCTGTTCGGCCTGATGCGCGCCGTCCTGACCCTGCGGGAATGGGAGCGCTGGCTGCCGTGGGGCATATGCTGGGCGGTGCCACCCTGTTGCGCGGCGTGACCCGTTTTCCTGCTGCCTCCCTGCTGCGTCTGGATGATCACGGGCGCGGGCGGTCGCAGATCACGGGGCCTTACTGGCAGCTGCCGGCGGTGGATACCGACATCGGCGTCAAACGCAGTGCCGAGGCCGTCGCGCAGGCTCTGCATGCCGAGGCGGAATGCCTTGTCCGCCGTTTTCCTGAAGCAGCAGTGATGCTGAGCGGCGGCATTGATTCACGTCTGCAGCTGGCGCTGGCTGTGCGGCACGGCGCAGTACCCCGTGCGGTCATTGTCTCTCAGCCCGAGCACAGTGCCGGCGCCGAACGGCGTTTTGCCCGCAGGGTGGCCCGCCAGTTCGGGCTCCAACGCGAAGAGTGGAGTGTCGGGGCGGATTTTTTCAGCTCGTCCGATTATCTGGATTACATGCTGGCATCCTGCACGGGTACGCGCAGCCTGAACCTGTTTATCAGCGGGGTGTTGCGCGCCGTGCCCGTAGGCCAGCAGGGCGTGTGGGACGGTCTTTTCGCCGGCAATCTCATCGGCGGCGGGGCTGTTACCTGCACGCTGGATGAACTGAAGGACCGGCGGTGCCGTGGGCAGGACAACCCCGCATGGCTGGCCTGTTCCGCTCTTTTCCGCGGTGATTTTTTCGAGGCCATGATGGACGGCGTATATGACGCTTTTGACCGCTTCGCACGCGAACACGGGAGCGGTGTCGACGCCGCGGCGCGTTATTACGCACTGGAGCGGATGCGGCACAGGACCGCGGTCAATCCGTACATGTGCTGCAGCGGCAGAAACATTCCTCTTTCACTGGGCAGCGGGCGGCAGTTCTGGGAGGCTGTCTTCCGTCTGCCTGCATCGCTGCGGGGCGGTTTTGCACTATACCGCGCCGTTATAAGCAGGCATTTTCCGGAAATGGACAGGCATCCGTATCTGTGTGCCGACCAGCTGCTCAATATGGGCCGCATGGACATACAGCGCCTGCTCTGCTGGGCGGCGGACCGTCTGCCCTGGCGTCTTGCGGTGGCAGTGGGGCTGCGTTTCGAGTGGCGGCGCAGCCGTTATCTGTCCCGCGCACTGGAACTGGCGGAGTGCCTGCCCGATGACGTGGATATGGATGCTGTGCAGGCGTTGCGCCGGCGGGGGATAGTCAGCCTTGTGGATATGAACATGGCCGAGATGCTTTTGTACCGGCTGGTGCTGCACTGGATAGCGGAAGACGGGGCGCGCCCGGGCTGTTACGGCGGTGCGCAGGCGCTGCTGGACTGAGCGGGGGCGTCTGCTCGTTGCCGCTTGTTTGTCGGGGGCATTTACGATAGCGTATTCACGCGGCTGATTGTGCCGTGCGCCGGAGTCGGGAAAGATTCCGGTGACGTCCACGGTAAAGCAGACCACGTTTTGTGAAAACTCGTGATCTGCCTTTGTTTTGTGTCTTTTTGCTTTCTCTTTTTGCTTTGTGTCTTTTGACCGGATTATGGCATTGTTAAGAACTATATGGTTTTATAGTGTATACATAGCGGTTACCGTGGCCACCATTCCCGTGCTGCTGCTGCGCGGCAGGCTGAATCCGCGGGGCAACGGCGTGCGTAACTGTTCACTGTGGTGGATGGACATGGCGCTGCGGCTGGCGGGAATTCGGCTGCATGCCGACATGAGCGCTGTGCCTGATTCATTGCGGGGAAATCCAGTACTGTTTGTGGCCAACCATCAGAGCAACTTTGACATACCGCTTGTCATGCGCGCCGTGCGGGACTGGTATCCTGCTTTTATGGCCAAGCAGAGTCTGCTCGACATTCCTTTTTTCGGCACATGTCTGAAAGCCGGCGGGCACATAGGTGTGCAGCGCGGCGATGCGCGCAAAGCGGTGCGCAGCATGAAAGCCGCGGTGGAAACAGCGGCGTCTGGCCGGTCGCTTATTATTTTTCCGGAAGGAACCCGCAACAGAAATCCGCAGACGCTGGGTGCTTTCCGCGCCGGCTGTGCGGTTATTGCCCAGCGTGCCGGTCTGCCCGTGGTGCCGCTGGTGCTGGAAGGTTCCGCAGACCTGCTGCCTTCGGGGCGCCTGATGCTGGGCAGCAGGCGCGATGTGAACCTGCGGGCTCTGCCCCCTGTCGACCCTGCATCCTACTCCAAGGATGAGAAGAATATTTTCAGTGATACGCTGCGCGATTCCATGGAAATCGCCTATCAGGAGATGCGTGCATGCCGGAACACCAAGACCCTTTCTTGACGCTGACGCCGCTGGGCGGCTGCGGTGAAATAGGACTGAACTGCACACTGTGGTCAACCCCCGCGGGCAGTGTGCTTGTGGACTGCGGGCTGATGTTTCCGGACGACTACCATCTGGGCGTGGATGTGGTCATTCCCCGGCTTGAGTACATACTGGCGCAGAAAGAGCGCATGCTCGGCATTGTACTGACGCACGGGCATGAAGATCATATAGGCGCGCTGCCCTGGCTGCTTCCGTACCTTCAGGTGCCCATTTACGGGTCGCGTTTCACGCTGGCGCTGGTGGAATCCAAACTGCGCGAGCACAACCTGCTGGACAGGGTGCGCCTGGTGACGGTGGGACCGGAAAAGCCGTGTCCCATCGGCGACATGGTTTTTCATTTCTTTCCCGTGTGTCATTCCATTATCGAAGGATACGGGCTGGGGGTCGAAACTCCTGCGGGACGGGTGGTGCATACCGGCGACTTCAAGATAGACCCCGACCCCATTGACGGGCATTTCACCGACCTAGAGGCCTTTCGCGGTTTTGCTCAGGAAGACGGAGTGGACCTGCTCCTTTCGGATTCCACCAATATCGAGCGTGAAGGCTTTTCCGTTTCCGAGCGTGAAATACAGACCACGTTCACGCGGATTTTTTCTCAGGCGAAAGGTCGTGTGATTATTACTCTTTTTTCCAGTCATATTCAGAGAATACAACAGGTTTTCGACATCGCCGCCCGTTTCGGGCGCAAGGTTGCCGTTTCGGGCCGCAGCCTGATGCATAACGTGGATCTGGCGCGAGAGCTCGGGTACCTGCGCATACTGGGCGGCACGTATGTGGATGCCGCCGACATAGGCGGCATGGCAGACGAAAATGTAGTGCTGCTGGTCACAGGTTCGCAGGGCGAGCCGTTTTCCGCCCTTTCGCGCATTGCCTCCGGCGAGCACAAGCTGCTGGACATCCATCCCGGCGATACCGTCATCATGTCATCGCGGTTTATTCCCGGCAATACCCGGGCCATAACGCGGCTTATAAACAATCTGTACCGGCTGGGTGCAGAGGTGTACTACGACAAGGTGCAGGCCATTCATGCTTCGGGGCATGCGCATCGCGAAGAGTTGCGTCTGATGCTGCAGACCGTGCGTCCGCGCCATTTTGTGCCGGTGCACGGAGAATACCGGCATCTGGTCAAGCACAGCCGTCTGGCCGTGGAGTGCGGTGTACCGCCTGAGTGTTCGCTTATCCTTGAAGACGGCGATCCGCTGACTCTTACCCGCGACGGTGTGCGCCGCGAAGCGCATATCAATGTGGAAAGCGTGCTCGTGGACGGCAAGGGTGTGGGCGATGTGGGGCAGTCTGTGCTGCGCGAACGTCATATCCTTGGCGGCGAGGGTATGGTTGTGGTAGTCATGGTTGTGGATGAAAATATATGGGAGATTCTGGTAGGCCCCGACATTGTCTCCAAGGGGTTTGTATTTGAACAGCATTACAATCATGTGCTGGAAGATGCCAAATGCATTATTCTGGACCTGTTCGAAAATATTCCTCCCGGCGATGTGACATACCTGCAGGACAGGATACGCAGTACCCTGAGGCGTTTTTTCCGCAAGGTACTTGAACGCGATCCTGTGGTGGTGCCCATGGTCACGGTGGTCTGACCGGCAGCAGACGCGGCGGAATGCATGGGTCCGCCGCCGTGTCATGTGTTTTTCGCAATGCAGCGACCTGTGAAGGAGAAAACCTGATGCGCGTGCTGAGGGTACGATATAACGGCCATTCCTTTTACGGCAGGCTGGACGGCAATCATGTGCATTGTCTCAATCCGCAGCTGGGGCTTAACGACCCCATAGCTCTTGAGGATATTGCAGTGCTGCCTGTGGTCACTCCCTCAAAGATCGTCTGTGTGGGGATGAATTTTCGCGACCATGCGGAAGAAATAGGCTTTCCCGTGCCGGAAGAACCGGTCTTTTTTCTCAAGCCCTCCAGTGCCGTGATCGGCAGCGGACAGCCTGTGGTACTGCCTGCCGAATCGGGGCGGGTGGAGCATGAAGCGGAACTGGGGGTGGTTATCGGGCGTGCCGCACGCAATATAACTCCCGAGGATGTTCCGGCGCATGTTTTCGGCTATACCTGCGCCAACGACGTGACGGCGCGCGACCTGCAGTCCCGTGACGGTCTTTTCGGCCGGTGCAAGGGGTTTGACACATTTGCTCCCGTGGGGCCGTGGATAGAGACCGAAGTGCCCGACCTTTCTTCGCTGGGCATCAGAGCCATGGTGAATGGTGAACTGAGACAGCAGGGCAGCACCGCGGATATGCTTTTTTCGCCGCACGAGATAGTGGCGGCCGTTTCCCGCGTGATGACGCTGCTGCCCGGTGATCTGATACTGACGGGAACCCCCGCCGGTGTGGGACCGCTGGAAGACGGCGACGAGGTGCGCGTGGAGATTGACGGCGTAGGACTGCTCATCAACCCCGTGCTGCGGGAACCTTCCGGCAGCGGGCAGGAAGGGCCGGAGTCGGAGCCGCCTGTCCAGTGACAGCAATGAAGGCCTTTTTGCTCCGGCGGAAGGGCTTTTTTGATTTGCAGCCGGCCCGCCCTGTGCCTGAAGCAGGCTGAGCATACGTGCACTGCTTTGTGCCGGTGCGGCAATGACCGCGTGCGCTGCGGGTATGTGGCAGGGGCTTCCGGCTGTCCGTTTCGGCACAGGTCCGGCGGAACATGTGGTGCTGTGTTGGCGGCGCGGGTACGGAACGTGTTTTGCGATGGCATGTGAAATTTTTCCCGAAATCCCTCTTTTATACCGGCGGCCCTTTTAGTATGCTGTCTTACAGCCGGCGTGGTGCCGCGTGTTCAGTTTTCCGGAGGTATAATCAATGGTCACAGCGTCCACATTCATGGGGTTGACGTTTTCTGTATATGATCTGATGCGCATGGGGCAGTTTGTCATTGCTGCCCTGCTGGGCGGTGTCATCGGCTACGAACGGGAAACACGGGGGCAGGCGGCGGGGTTTCGTACCAACATGATTGTCGCGGTGGGTGCGTGCCTGATGATGCAGATGTCGCTGCTGATACCCGAGATGTTCCGCACCTGGGGAGTGGAATCAGTGGTGCGTGTGGATCCCGGCCGTATTGCCTCGTACGCCATTGCAAGCATAGGCTTCGTGGGCGGGGGGGCTATTCTGAAAGGACGCGGTTCCGTTCACGGACTGACCACGGCGGCAAGCCTGTGGATTGTCACGGGCATCGGTCTGGCTGTGGGGGCGGGGCTTATTCTGCCTGCCATTCTGGCAACTTTTGTCGTGGTGACCATTCTTTTTTTTCTGCCCACATTTGTGGGGCGCTTTGTACGGCGTTCCACCAGAATGACTCTTACCCTGTGTCTGTACGGAACCGACATCACCGTCATGGAACTGATGCCTGTGCTTCAGCGTTACGAAGCCTTTGCCATTCAACCGGTGGGCTACGAGCATAATGTCGATTCCGGCATGACTACGTTTGTGTTCCGTGTGCGCGGCAGCGAACATGCCGGCTGGTCGGCCATGGCTTCCAGCCTGCGACAGCTTGACGGGCTGGCCAGCCTGCATATGGAAGAGGCTCCTGTTCCGTAGTGAGCGCAGTGCGCAGGCTGCGCGCACCCTTTGCCGCCACCGGCAGCACATCGTGCCGGACCTCTTTTTGCCGCGGGGGTTGTCATGGCCCGTCACAGGCCTTAGTATACCAATGTGCCGCACTGCATACCGCACGGCACGAGTACAGCGCCGTAAAGGTGAGCCATGGAGGTGCACCGTGAGTACCAGATATCCGCAGCGGGCGCGCGCAGCCCGTGCCAGAGTAAAAGTGGCCGCATTCGATGGTGCGCCATGGCTTTTCATGCTGGCTTCAGCTTTCGGTTTCAGTCTGTGGCAGTTACTGGCAGGCTGATGTTTCTGACCGCAAATCAGGTAGATAAAGCCGCACCCCGTACAGGGGGGGCGGCTTTTTTGTATCCGGCGGTTAGCCCGTATACCGGCAGAAAGCATACTCCGCCGCCCGCACAGTCATCTTTTTTTGATTTTATGCTTGACCAAAGAATAAGAATTGTTACTATTAAATCAAGGGCGACGTGGCAGTCCGCCCTGCCTACCTTCACAAGGCATCGCGACGGAACGGGTGTGGCAGCCCGTTCCGCCGCGGATACAGAATGAGAGTATACGGAGGGCTACACATGAGTGAACTGGCTCGCTTCGGCAATCTTGATATCGACTGGAATCTGAGTCCCGAACATGCGGTGACCATGTATCTGGAATGGGGCAACAACGACTGGCACGCGGAGTATCCGCCTGTGCGCTCCAAGGATGATGTTTCCACCTATTTTGTGGTGGATACCTGGGGGGCCAGACCGGTTGTGCGGCTTGTGCGCAGAAATTCGGAACAAGCGGAAGAACTGGCCACTATCGAGCTGCCCGACCATCTGGCAAACAGATGGCTGCATGAGCATGGCGACCTCAAAGGCATCTGCGAGCCCACCGAAGAGATCAAGGCCTGGCTTAAAAAAGAGCTGGGCCACGAATAGATAGTTTCCTGAAGAAACGCATACCGTTCTTCACCACTCCTTGGACCTTGGTACCCGAGTCTGGAAGGCGGCATCTTATGGGGAGATGCTGCCTTCTCTTTTTTGCATGCCCGCCGCGCGCAGGGCTGCGCGGTGTTGTTTGCCTGCGGCTTCTCCGGAACGGCAAAAGTGCGCAGCGGCACAGGCGGACTGCCGGGCAGATACCATATGCCTGTGTGATGCAAAATGTAGCCTTTTGCTTGCAGATGACGCTGCCGGGCATAAATATACGTATTTCCGGCAGGGTCTTGACGGAATCCGGTAACTGTGACCTTATGGACGTGTCTCTCCTTTATCCGATGTTATACGGATAGCTGGCAGAAATTTCCGGTATGCCGCGCGTCTGCGCGGCTGGTGGGAGTTTATGTTGAAACCGCGTACTGAAGCCGGAGATTTTCCGGCGCGTCCGTAACCGGCGGGCGTTCATGCAGACGTATTTCCCTGGCTATTTGAATCAGGAGGTCCTTATGAAGCCGGAAGAATTCGCAAAGCGTTTTTTTGACACTGCTGCCGAAATGGGATGCAACCTCACCGATCGGGGTAACATCCAGTGCAAGGGCGGTAAAAACCTGTCGCAGGGCAAGGTGGCACGCCTGTGGCAGCGTTACGGTGAAGAGTGCGTCCGTTGCGCCAAGGCTGATTTTCCGCACGATGCCAACGGGCTGAAACAGTTCCGCCAGATTGCCGAGCGGACTCTGCAGGCCTGATACTCCGGCCGCTTTGTGTATCTATGCAGGCCGCGCTGTACCGCGCGGCCTTTTTTTGTGCATCGGCTGCCGGGGCTCATGCGCGGGCAGGCACAAAAAAAAGCGGCAGCCCGAGTTGTCGTACAGGTCCGCGGCACGGCAGGCAAAATCTGTTGACAGTAAAGGCACCTCGGCCGAGTATCCGCGTTCCGGTATGCGGGGGAAAGCTGCCATTATGCATACCGGTAATTATTTGCAGGAGTGCGTGCATGCAGGAAGGAAAAGGAATCGGTTATGTGGCTGCTTTTGCAGCCATTGTGTTGTGGTCTGGCAACTTTGTCGTGGCCAGACTGCTTAACGAGGCGCTTTCCCCTTTGGCGACTTCGTTCTGGCGCTGGGGTATTGCCAGCGCTGCGCTGCTGCCGCTGGGCTGGAGTGCGTTCCGCCGTGACTGGCCGGCCATTGTGGCGCATAAATGGTATTTTCTGCTTACGGCGTTTGTGGGCATAACCATTTTCAATACCATGGTGTATATGGCCGGACGTACCTCTGCGGCGGTCAACCTGTCGCTTATAGCCACGTCATCGCCTGTGTTCATGTTTCTGTTTGCCAGAATTTTTCTGGGCGAGGCGATCAGCCCCCGTCGTGTGGCCGGGCTTGTGGTGGCGCTTTGCGGGGTGCTGGTACTTATTTCACGGGGGCACGTTCAGGCTCTGCTTCAGCTTGAATTCACTCAGGGCGATTTGTGGATGCTGCTGGCAGCCGTATGTTTTGCCGTGTATTCCGTGCTTGCCCGTCAGCGGCCGCAGGGGGTTTCGCAGAGCGCTTTTCTGGTAGCCACATTTATTCCCGGACTGATCATGCTTACACCTGCCTATGTGGCAGATGCCTGGACAGGGCCGGCCGTGCAGTTCACACCTCTGGTGGTCGGCTGCCTGCTGTACATAGGGTTAGGCGCTTCGCTCACCGCCTATTTCCTCTGGAACAAGGCCGTCGGCATTCTCGGTTCTTCCCTTGCGGGTGTGCTGTATTACTCGATACCTGTTTTTGCCGGACTGGCAGCGTATCTGCTGCTGGGTGAGCCGGTAGGGTTCATACATCTTGCCAGCGGGCTGCTGGTTATCGGCGGCATTCTGCTGGCGACCAGAGGCTGAACCTGACGCGCGGCACTGTCACCGGACGGGCGCAGCAGACAACAGATGTCTGCCTGCCTGCGGCCACAGTGCCTGCATTGGTTCAACCACCTTGGCGGGGCGGCTGGTCAGACCAGTGCGCAGACGCTGCGCAGTCGCATGTTTTGTTCCTGTATCATATTTAAATAAAAGCAGTTTTATAGATAGTCCCTCTGGCAGTTCCTTCCGGACTCTGCCGGAGGGATTTTTTTATGCTCAAGAGTTGGACGCATGTGGCAGCCGGAGCTACATACTTAGTCATCCCTTGCAGCTTCCTTCTTCCGGCAAGATGCAGGTGCCGCAGGGGATGGTAAAGTGTCTCTCCTTACAGGGGTGGGGGCATTTTACCGGCAGCTCCGCCTTGTGTCGCCGGCACGACGGCAAGCGCGGAAGCCGCAAAGGACGACACAGCGTGCCTTTCCGCCTCGGCGGGATGACATAACCGGTTGCGCGTGACCGCAACAGTGTCGGAGTCCGTATTGTACGGACGGATTCACTGAGCCGGACCGGATCCGGCAGCAGACGGAAGTCGCGCCTCTGTCTGCTGCCGCGGGTTCAGGTGCTCGGCCGGAACATACCGGCCACATGCGGGATATACTGAGCTTCCGCATAAGAAACGCCCCGCAGAATGTTCTGCGGGGCGTTTTTATACGGGATGGGTATGGCGGGGCCTACAGTTTGCGCACTTCTGCGTACCAGCCGGTGGCCTGTTCAAGCAGCGAATTCACTCTGCCGACAAGCGCGTGGGGATCACGCAGGTAGCCTTCAAGCAGCAAAGCGGATTCGTAAAGCTGTTCCGTGGCCTGCGCGAGCAGCCTGTCGTCAGCATCGGCGCGGTAAAGCCGCAGCAGGTTTCGGGTAAGCGGATGGTCAGGGTTGATTTCCAGCACTTTGCGCGGCACTGATTCGTCTTTGTTCATGACGCGCATCAGTTTTTCCATGGAAGCAGTCATACCGCCGTCTTTACTGGCAAGGCAGGCGGGAGAATCAGAAAGCCGCGCTGATTCGCGCACGTCTTCCACCTTGTCGCCCAGCAGGGTTTTCATGTGGGACAGCAGGCTGCTCAGAGTTTTTCGTCCTTCTTCGTCCAGAGCTTCAGGCGCATCCTTCTTTTCCACATCATCAAAGTCTTTCAGTGCGTCGGCATCGGCATGTTCCGCGGAGCGGAATTCAAACTCGTTCCATTTGCCGAGCGATTCCATGATGAACTCGTCTGCAGCTTCGTACAGATACAGCACTTCAATGCCCTTGCGCCGGAAAATCTCCACATGGGGGTTCAGGCGTGCGGCTTCACGGTTGGGTGCGGACACATACCAGACGGTCTTCTGCCCCTCTCTTGCACGGCCGATATAGTCATCCAGCGAGCACAGACCTTTTTCGTCATCCAGTGCGGAACTGTTGAAGCGCAGCAGCGGGATGAATTTATCTCTGTTGACGTAATCGTTGTAGCCCATGCGGAACACCCGTCCGTGGGTACGCCAGAAGGTGGCATATTTTTCGGCATCTGATTCCGCAAGTTTTGCCAGATGCGCCAGCACCTGCTTTACCAGCGTCTGGCGGATTTTGGCGATGAGCGCATTTTCCTGCAGCGTTTCGCGCGAGATGTTCAGCGGCAGGTCTTCCGTATCCACAACCCCTTTGAGGAACGAAAGATATTCAGGAATCAGGGCCTTGTATTCTTTGCTGATGAGCACTCGGCGCACATACAGGTCCAGTCCGTATTTGTCGCGGTCATACCCGAAAAGCTCGTTGCCAAAATTGGGAATGAAAGCCAGAGATGTGAACTGTACCGGCGCATCGATGGAAAGGTGGATGGTGTCCATGGGCGCCTGTGTGTCAAAGGTGAGGAACGTATAAAAATCTTTGTACTGTTCCTCGGTGACCTGAAATCTGGGTTCGCGCCACAGGGCCGGGGTGGTGTTGACGTGTTCGCCTTCTACCGAAACGGGGAAGGGGATGAAGTTGGAGTGCCTGCGGATGACATCCTTCAGATGGTCTTTTTTCAGAAAATCACCGGCATCTTCCTTCAGACGGATGTCTATGCGGGTGCCGCGTTCCGGCGCGTCGAGGGCTTCTTCCAGTTCAAAACTGCCCAGCCCGTCACTGGTCCAGCGCCATGCGCCGGAGGCGTCCAGCGCGCTGCGCGTGGTCACCGTTACAGAATCGGCCACCATGAACACGGCATAAAAACCCACACCGAACCGGCCGATGATATTGCTTGCCTGTTCACCTTTTTCGGCAAGTTCTTTGAGAAAACGCTCGGAACCGGAGCTGGCGATGGTGCCAAGGTTATCGATAAGTTCCTGACGGGTCATGCCGATGCCGGTATCACTGACTGTCAGGGTGCGTGTTTCTTCGTTGACGGTTATGGCTATGTTCAGGTCAAGGTCGGCGGCCGGAGCGGCTTCGCCCCGTGTCTGTGCAAAGCGCAGCTTGTCCAGTGCGTCGGAAGCGTTGGAGACCAGTTCGCGCAGAAAAATTTCTCTGTTGGTGTACAGAGAATGGGTGATGATGTGCAGCAGCTTGCGTACTTCGGTGCGGAATTCGTGTTTTTCGGCGGCGGCGCCGTGCTCTTTGCTCATATGGTTTCCTCCTGAATATATCAATACATACCCGCGGCAGCAGCGGAATCTGCGCAATACATGCGGGGCACTGCCTGCATACATAAATACGCAGCGCCTGCAGTCAAGATGTTCCGGTGCGGCAGGGGGATGAAGAAAAGCCCGGGGCATGCTGTCCGTATTCAGAACCGTGGACCCAGAAGTTCACGCAGCGCGGGGCGCACGGCCTCCTGCCGGGAAAAATCCAGCGCTGCAAATTCGCGCATCAGAGCTCCGCGGGCGGCCTCCACTGTGGCTGCGGAACCGTGGCGCATCAGATAGCCTGTGAGTTCCTGCAGAATCATGGGTGCGCATTCGCAGTGCATAATGCCCGCATCCACCAGATTCATGCGGGCGTTGTCTGCCTGTGTGCCGTTGTAGCAGCGTATGCACAGAGCCGGTATGACACCGTAATCGCGCAGCAGTCTGCGTATGGTGGTGTCCAGCATGGCGCATGCACCGCCCAGACGCTGCCGCATGTCGCCGTGGCGTATTGCCGCCGCATGGTCGTATGTTTGCGTGGCGATAAAGGTTGCCCCCATGTCCACCAGTGTTCCTTCACCGCCTTCGGGCGGCGTGGAAGGAACGGATATGATACACTCCGGCGCGGCCAGAGTCAGTATGGCGGTTATGCGCGCCAGAACGCTTATGCCGTTTTTTACACCGGCATGGTCTGCAGGGGGTGTGGTTTCAAGGTGCAGCGTGCGGGCGCCGTGCCCGAATATGTTTTTCAGGCTGCGATGCTGTGAGAGCAGGCACAGGGCTTCATATTCCGGTCGGGGCGATGCCAGCCGGATACCCAGCGTGATGCGGCGCGCACCGGCTGCCATGTATGTGTGGGGCTGCAGCAGCGCACTGTCAAAACTTTCATGCGGAACGGTGTTCAGTGTCTGGTATGTGGGGCGGTGGTAAGAAAGCTGCATGTGCACAAGGCGCGGCAGCCCGCCGGCGGCCAGTTCCACTGCCTGCCGTGCGGTAAACGCCCGTGCGCGTATCCGCAGCAGCGGCAGAGTGCCTGCGGGGCACCGGCCTGCCAGTCTGTTTTGCAGCGCCAGCAGGGTGCGGGTTGTCACCGAGTCGTCGGGCAGATGCAGCGTGACTATGGTATGCCCGCATGCGGCCAGAGACGCCACAGCCTGCGTCATGGAATCTATCCATGAGGCTCCGGTGCTGTGCCGCCCCGCACCGGTACCTATGCCCGGGCAGCGCACGGGCACGTGCACAAAAACACGGTTACCGGTAAGCGCCCAGCGTGTACTGCGCGCCAGATCAATTATGCTGTCCAGATGATGCGCCTTGTGCGCCGCCAGCAGTACCGCGGTCTGTTCCAGCGTAAGTCCGCGCATGGCGGATGCGGCGTCAAGCGCCTCTTCCGTCTCGCTGTCGGGCACTGTGCGTCTGTTCAGCAGGGCTTTGATGTGCGCGGGGTTAAAGCTTGACTGCATGGCTCTGTTCCGTCGGGGTTTTCGGGTGTACGCCGTTGTGCTAACAGCCGGCGGAGTTTTTGAAAAGAAAAACCCGCCGGGCTCCTGCCCTTTGACAATCTTTGCTTCTGTGATTACTCCCAACGCTCAATACTATTAAGGAGAGATAAGACATGTTCACGTTTACTCCCGCAGGCGTCTGCGCAAAACAGATGCAGTTTGATATTGATGCCGGAGGAAAGCTGGCCGATGTGCGTTTTACCGGCGGCTGTCCCGGCAACCTTGAAGCCATTTCGCGTCTGCTGGAAGGAATGGAAGCCGGCGAGGCTGTTTCCCGCCTGACAGGCATCACCTGCGGTAAAAAGCCCACGTCCTGCCCTGACCAGCTGGCACGGGCCGTGCGCAAGGTGCTCGACGGTGAAGGCGACTCCATGCGTGCGCGTCCCGCCGGTGCAGCCTCTCTCGGTTTCGGGCTGGGCAATCCCTTTGCCTGATATAGCAACACGCTGCCCGGGCAGTGCACAATGAGGACGCGGCCGGTTCTCCGGCCGCTTTCACATGATGAGGACACAGGTATGAAAGAGGCATTTCTGCGGGTGTGGCGGGGTGAAGAGACTCTGTTTATCACTTTCTGGCTGTGGCTGGTGCTGGGGGGGCTGATAGTTTCGTTGCCGCAGACCATGCTGATGCTGACCGGATACAGCTTTCCGGCAGATGCCTACTGGCAGGCATACGGATTTTGTGTGTATCGTGCCGCTGTGCTGGCGTTTCAGTTTGCCGTGGCCGTGGGACTGTGGCGCGCGGCATCACCGCAGGGCGTGCCGTGGCCCGACAAGGCCTGGCGTCTGGGGGCGCGGGTGGTCGCGCTGGCCACTGCGGGGGGCGTTGTGGGTGCAGGGGCGGTGCAGACCGCCGCAAACATTATCGGTATAACTCTTTCGCTGGCCGGCTGACGGCAGCCCGTATTGACGCTTTGACCCGGGGGGCTTACATACCGGGTAAGTGCGGCTTTGCCGCGAGTGAGTATAATCAGCCTGAGATCATAACGGGAGACCTTGTCATGATGCATAAAACCGTTGTCCGCCCGGCCCGCAGGCAGGGCGTTGCGGCAGTTGTTTTTGTGCTGTTGCTGGCAATGTTCGGAGCAGGTTGCTCCAGCCAGAGCGGCAGTGTGTATTCCACCAGCCAGGCGCGCGTGGTGCACCGTGTAGAATACGGTACCGTAACGGCGGTGCGTCAGGTGCAGATTCAGGGCGAACAGTCCGGACTGGGCGTGCTGGGAGGTGCAGTAGTGGGCGGCGTGCTGGGCAGCACCATGGGTGCCAGCACCGGACGCACGCTGGCCATACTGGGCGGTTCGCTGGCCGGAGCCGCTGCCGGTGCCGCGGGTGAACAGGCCCTCAAGGACAAAAACGGTCTGGAACTGACGGTGAAAATGGAAGACGGCTCCACCGTTTCCATCGTGCAGGAAGCAGATGAATATTTCGCCGCGGGTGACCGCGTGCGTGTGCTTACGGCCGGTGACGGTTCCGCCCGTGTGAGACATTAACCGTTTTGCGGACGTTGCGCAGGGTGTATTACGGGTTACCGGTACACTGCATGCGGCAGGGCCGTCAGGGCCATCAGAGCCATCAGAACCATCAGAGCTATTAGAGCTATCAGAACCATCAGGGCCGGAAGATATCTTCCGGCCCTTTCTGTGTTTGAATTCCGGCGTGTTTTTTTCTGCGGTGCGACGCGGCGCTGTTGCGGCTTGACAGATCCGTTTTGCTTCCATAGGTGATATTGAAATTCTTTATCGCAATAGCGGCACAGCAGGACACGTCACGGGGGGGTATCTGTGACGCGGCCGCACGGCTTGCCGTAACAGTCGGGAGCAGGTGGATGGAGCAGGAATCCGCAGCGTTGGCATTGGGCATCGCAGGGCAGGCGACGCGTGAAGGCAGCAGAACAGAGGCGGCAGACAGCGGCCTTTTGTTTACAAGGGGTGATGCAGGCTGCGGCGATGTGCGTCTGACAGTGCATCAGCTGGCGGAATCATTGGGCAATGCCATTGATGCGCGCGACCCGCATACTCACAGTCATTCGGACGAAGTGGCGGAAACGGCCCGTGTCACTGCGCTGGCTATGGGATGTTCTTTTGAACAGGCAGAAATGCTGCACATAGCAGGCCATCTGCATGATATCGGAAAAATAGGAATTCCTGACAATATCCTGCGCAAGGCAAGCCCGCTGGACGATGAAGAGTGGGAAATCATGCGCAGCCACCCCCTGATAGGGGCCAATATCATAAGGCCTGTGGCCTTGCTGGCGGAAAGCGGCGGGGTGGTGGACGTGGTGTTGCATCATCATGAACGCTGGGACGGTAAAGGGTATCCGCACGGGCTGGCCGGAAGGGATATTCCGCTGGGAGCCCGCATCATTGCCGTGGCCGACACACTTTCGGCCATGCTGCAGACACGTCCGTACAGAGAAGGTCGCAGCTTTGGCGCCGCCGTGGCCGAGATTGTACGCTGCTCCGGCAGTCAGTTTGATCCTGCCGTGGTCGAAGCCTTTGTGGCTTCGCTGGACCGCGTGAAGCATGCGTGGCCGGCAGGGGGGCAAGCGCCTGCTTTTATGCCGCCGCGATAAGGCCGGTACATGACGACAACGTGCCGGTGCCGCCTTACGGCGGCTTTTTTTTATGCGCGGGCTGGCCTATAGTAACGCGGTGTCTGTTCTGCAACCGGGAGCCGCCGTGTCGCCGCCTTTGGTCCGTCCTGTTTATTCTTCCGTTATTCTTGCGGCGTGGCTTGCTGTCTGTCTGGGGGCCATTGCCGGCTGCATGGCGTCGCCGTCCGGCGGGGCCGCCGTATCCCTTTCTGCGGACATGTTTGTGCCGCAGCACGCCGCACCGGAAGGCTGCTCTGCCGGAGATGATGCAACCGGCGCGGCAGTAAGCCGTGCTGCTGATTTCGACGCGCTGGTGACGCGGGTTTTTGCTGCTGCCCTGCGGGGTGCAGATCCTTTGCCCGTGTCCTCCGTATATCTGGATGAGCCGTCCGCGCCGGTACAGGGCCGTCCGTTGTCTGCGCAAGAGCGGCGGATATACTCCGCGGTGTACGGCGCTGCGGGCTCCGCTGCGCAACTGGTCAGGCTGCTGCCGCCTGAATACCGCAGTGTCGAGCTGTCTTCGGCGCTGTACGCCCGTACGGGCGGAGTACTCCGGCGTGTTGCCGCGGGTTTCGGCGGTCCGCCGGTTGACGGCGGAGTTCTTTCTGCCGCTGCCGCTGCTGAATTGCTGGATGAAGCTGCCGCAAACACACGGCGCCTTGTGCGTCTTACCCGCCATGCCTTCGTGCCGGGCGGCAGTGCTGCAGACAGGCTGTTTGCCGGAATGGTACGCCGGTATGGTCTGCGCACGTTGCTGCATATCAGCCTGCAGCGCCGGATTGCGTCTCTGCTGGCGGCAAATGCCGCTGATATCCGTCTGGCTGACGGTGTGTTTGTCGCGGTCGGGCAGGCAGCATCCGGCGATGCTGTTTTGCTGCACGAATTACAGCAGCGCCTTTTTGCTGTTGACGGAATGCTTGGCGCTTTGCGGCTGCGTCTTATGCGCGAACCGGAACGCTGGATGCAGGATGCGGATCCCGGAATCCCTTTGCGTCTGTGGAGAACAGGGCGCGAGGTGCGCCGCCTTGTGAACGGTTCACCTTATGCGGCAGAAGCGTTGAATCTGGCGTTCCGCGCATTGTCTTCCGCAGCGGCGGCACGGCGTGAGGCACCCGCAAGGCTGGCGGCTGAATTGCGGCAGTCCATGCAGACGGCGCCGCAGAAGGTGAAACTGCTGGCTCCGCGTTTTCGCGCCGCTCTGCGTACTGCCGGCCGTCAGGAGCAACAGGCCTTGGAAGAGCTGCGCACGCTTATGGAAAGCTGGCCGGTTTCTCGGGCACTTGCCCGCGCCCTGTCTGCGTTGCTGGAAATTTTGCAGCAGGAGCAGCAGGTTGCTGCCGTGTTGAATACAGAGCTGCCGGAGGTGGCGGCCTATACGGCGGAGCATGCGGTACAGGCCGTGCTGGCGGCAAAGGCGTGGCAGGAAGCGGGCAGCGCCGTGCCCCGCGGTCTGGCTGATGTCGTAGCGCACGGCAACGAGCTGCTGTGGTGCATACGCGAAGAGGAACGCGACAGAAATGTGGCGGCACAGGAGCGCCACAGGCTGCTGCAGACGGTGCTGCGTGATGCTCTGGAGCATGGCAGCGGCCCTGTGTGATGCCGTGTGCGGCAAAAAGCGGCGGTATGTGGCGGCAGAAACTGGCGGAACCGCAATATGTTGCGGTTCCGCGTAAACTATGGTCCCGAAGCCGCCTTTTTGCATCCGTGACGGAGTGTGGGGGCGTATCAGGCCCGGCCGGACGGCGGCGGGGCAAACCACCGGCGTATGGCCTCCGGATCGGCCCTGTAGGTGCCGTCAGTGCAGCGCCGGGCAGGAAAGTTGTCGTTGCGTATCCATCGCTTGACTGTTTTCTCTCCCGCTCCCACCGCGTTGCATATGGCAGTCAGCCCCACCAGCACCAGCGGACGGGCCGGTTCGCCGTGGGGTGCATACTGCGGAATATATCCGTATGGTGGGGGCAGGAAGGTAGCTGCCCCGTACAGCTGGTTTGCAGGGGGGGCGGCTGCGCCGTGACAAAGGTGGTGCGTATTCTCTGCCGCCTGTGCTTCGTACGGGTCTGTTGCCGTGCGGATTTCCGATTCTGGCCACATTAGTGCGTGTTCCCCCTTACCACGGCAATGCCGTGGCCTTGCCGGTTATGGTTGCCGGTGTCAAAATGAAACCAGTTCATTCCCTCAAAGGCCTCTATGCGTCTGATGGCGCGGAACTCCTCGTCGTCCGGCCGCAAAAGCAGATCGTGGCGGACCTCCTGAGGCGTGGCGTCGCGGAACAGGCAGTCGAAGGCCCGCCCGTATTTGTGCTGCGACAGTGCCGCACCGGTGGCGCAGTCCCACGGGCGCCAGCCCGAAAGTGTGCGGTTGCCTCCGGCATGCCATGTATTGACCGTTACAGGCCCGTAGCGGCGGCGCAGCAGGTCCAGCGTGCGCAGCGCGTCCATATCAAAAAGCATGAGCAGGTTGCGGCGCACAGCGGCGCGGGGGTGGGCAGCCATCTGCGGAGGTACCAGTTCTTCAATACGGAAGTGGCGGGGGGTGTAGCAACGCATGGCGGCTCCTAATGCAGCGAGGCAGCTGCAGGGTGCAGGCAGAAGGGTTGCCGGAAAAGAGCCTGTTGCCCGCACGGAGCCTCATCTTTGTTTTCTGTGGAAACCAGCTGCACGGCAAAAGCCCTGATCAGTGACCCCGCCTGCTGCCCGCAGAGAGAGAACAGCTCACCTTCAATGTGGACGACACTGCCCGGAGTGAGCATGCTCATGCACCAGTCGCCCAGTTTGCCGGGCGCAAACACGGTGTGCGCGGCGTGCAGTCCGTCCTGCGCTGTGCTTATTTTCAGAGCGGTCACAGCCCCGCATCCCAATTCCCGTTCCTGACGTCTTCTGGGCCACACGATTACGGTGCCCAGCAAAAAAACTCTGTTCACAATAGCCATTTTCTTCCCCGGTTGCATGATGTTGTCGGATGATACTGACGGTGCAGCGTGCGGAATAATTGTGCGGGGCGGCAACCTGCATGCTGCAGGGTGGTGTTTGCCGGCCGGTTCGGCGGGGCGCGCGGCCCTGCCTGTATCCGTACGGGGCAGCGTCAGTCCGGCCGGCGGCCGGTCTGGTCATGGTGCCGCTTAGCTCCGGCATCATGCCGCGGTAGAGCTTTGCGGAGCGGGCTTACTGCGGATTTCACCTTTCCTTTTCGTGTGCGTCTGCGCCCGCGTGCGGACCGCTCTTTCCGCAGGTGCGCGGCAGACGCGGTGCGGGCAGCCCTGCGGCAGCCCGCTAAAATCCCAGCCCCATGTCGGGCATGCGGTACAGGTCCTTGCCGTAGCGGTCGGGCTGCACGTCGCCCGAAGCCCACGGATCTTCAAACAGCCCGTATCCTCTCGTGGCGGCCTGCTGCAGGTCATTGTCGCGTCTGCAGCGGGCAGAGCAGAACCGTTCCTTGTTGCTGGCAGGAGAAAATGCCCGGCCGCATTGTGCACATGTGCGCTTTTCTCCCTTACGAGCCCGAGCAGCCTGTGCGTGAGCGCCGCACGAGCGCGAGCAGTACATCTGACCGGCGTGGGTGGGGCGGACAGACTTGCCGCACCATGCGCAGGCGATTTCTCTGGGCACTGTACGCGCGGCGTCGGAACAGCGGCGCGAGCAGTACTTGCCTCTTCCTGCACGTATTCTGGCCTGCGGCACGGAAAATTCCTTGCCGCAGTGCCGGCAGGTTACAACCGGCATGGGCTGCCTCCTTCAAAAAAACGGTTGCAGTCGTCAAATGCCTTGCGGCATGCGGTTTCCGTTGCGGGCGTGCGCGCGCATTCATGCTCGAACACGGCATAATACAGGCGCAGCAACCGGCTGTGTTCTCCCTGCTCTATCTGTACCATGGGTTCGGTGTTGCACCGGGACCGTGTATCCATGCATCCGGCGCACAGCATCATGCCTTCACGCAGTTTGCGCACAGAAACATGAAACGGTCTGCCGCATTGCGCGCAGCGTACGCAGGTCATGGTCTGGTAAGGATTGGTAGTCATCATTGTCCCTCTGAAGTCTTGTGGCGGGGGCCCCTGTGTTTCTGTCTTTCCGCAGGACCCTGCCGTTTTGTGCCGGCGCATGGTGTTATGTGCGGGCACGCCGTCATGTGTGAACAGATATTTCATAAAGTGCACAGAATCGTCAAGTGAGTTTCGCACATTGACGTCAAGGCACTTTACATTTCCACAAAATGTGGTATAAACACACCCATGAAAGCCACGGATTTTTCTGAATCGGAACTGCGTATGCAGGAGTATGTGGAGCACGCCATAAGCAGGCTGGGCGGTGTGCGTGAAGTCGCCGTTGCCGCCGGTGTGAGCCGCCGGACCGTATATGCATGGAAAAACGGTGAGCGGTTTCCCAGCCGGAGCAATCTGAACCGCCTTTCCGGTGTGCTCATGCGCTGTGCTCCGTCCGAATCTCCCGTGCCGGAATTTCCTGCCGCCGATGGCCGTGAATCTGCTGCCGGTCTGGGTGTGCACGAAAACGACGGCACGGAGTATGGCCGCAGGGCCGCCTTTGGCGCCACGGGCGCGGCTGCGCATGCGGTGCATCCGTTGCACGATTTTTCCGATATGCCTGACCTGCGCGGAGTGCTGGACGAGTTTGTCTTTGTGTCCAAGGCAGATGCGCGGCCCAGTGCCGGGGGCGGGTCTTTGCAGACAGGGGCCGAGAACGTCGAGCGCCATGCCTTCCGGCTTGACTGGCTGCTCAGCAAAACGCACGACACATCATCGCTGCGGCTTATGGAAGTCATGGGAAGGTCCATGGAACCGACGCTGCACAACGGCGATGATGTACTTGTCAATGAAGGCGACACATATCTTGTGGAAGATAAAGTGTATGTTGTCCGTGTGCAGGACGAAATTTATATCAAACGGTTTGCCCGTACTCCGGGCAGGCTGCTTTTCCGCGGTGATAACCGCGACCTTGCCTATCAGGACATCGAAATTGACCCGCAGGACGTTTCCTGTGACTGGACGGTCATCGGCCGCGTGATATGGGCAGGCAAGGAGTTGTAGTGCGCAGGCACGCATAGGTTTTTTTGCGGTCTTTTTCTGCCGTCACCGCGTTCCGCTCCTTCCCGCACAAAGGAAGTGTCCCGCGGGCTGGTTTGCCGGTATCTCTGGAAGGCATTGCACTTTTTGTGCGATGCTTTTTTTGTTTGGATAACTGTGCACATCGGGTGTGCACACCGGCTGCGAACAGGAGGATTTATGGGGCATGTGCAGGCAGACTGCGACGGAATGAAAGAAGGGGGATTGCCAGCGGCGGATGCGCTGTATGGAGCGTACAGGCGGGGCCGTGGCGGGGAATGGCTTGTGCTGGGAGGCTGGCCGGACGGCTCGCGTGAAGAATGGACCGAACAGGCGCGGGCGCAGGCGCTGCGGACGGCAGAGGATATGGCTGCGGAAACAGGGCGCCCCGTGCTGGTTTACAGGCTTTATCATACGGAATACCCCGTGTCATACCCGCAGGGGTGATGATACGGGGGCTGTAGGCAGCAGGCGGAAGCCCCGTGTGACATTGCCGTCCGCGGGTTTCGTTGCGGCGCAGAACAGAAGCGCGCATGCGGTACTATATTTTGCTGCGGAGCTGCGCATTTTCAGCGGACTGGTGGCGGGGATTGAAAGACTGGTCTGCGCAGTGTTCCGGAACCTGCATGTTTTGCGGTGCCGTTGTGATGGCTTTTGTTTACACCGGCTGTCTGCGTGTGCTTCTGCTGGTTATGACAGAACAGAACACCTCCGGCTGTACTCCGCCGTTGTCAGTGTCTGTCCGGCTGCAGGGGCGGCGGAAGGGGCGTTATGCAGGTGTTGACCGGCGGCGGGCCGGGGCGCAGAAACAGCCGGGGCTTTCCGGCGCGGGCTGCAGACTGTCTGTTGTACAGAATGAGCCGTCGCGGGCCGGAAATTGCTGACAGGCGGATGCCGGTCAGCGGGTGTATCCGGCAGTGCTGACTGCGGGGGCTGTGTTACCGGTGACGACCGTGCGCACATGGCCGGACGTGGAACCGGTTGTGGCGGCGGGAAGATGCAGGGGGCGTGCCGCCATGAACGCGGCGATGGCCAGAAACAGGGCGGCAGCTGCCACAGGCAGGCGGCGCAGGCAGAATTGTATGGTTTTCATGAAGCAACGTCTGAAGCCCGGCAGCACATCTGCGTGCGGGTGCCGGTTTTTGTTATACGCCCGCGCGGAATGCGGCGGGTCTGATAGTCAGGGAAGAGTGGGTGTCTGCCACATTATGCAGCGTGAGGCAAGCTCTCTTTCAGGCGGCAGGCCGCGGCGGTGTGCGCGGCGGAGTACGGCAGACCGCGGGGTTCAGGGAATATGCTGCGCGGCGGCTGCGGAGCGCATGCGCTTGCAGTAGTCGGTTTTCCGTATGCGCTCCAGTTCGCCTTCCTGTTCAAGCTGTTGTGCGGCGGTGCGCATGCGCCGGCGCAAATGTTCGGGCACAGCGTCCGATGCGGCCAGATACCAGTCCGCATTACTGACAAAAGGCAGCGGAATGCGTTTGGTATGTTTCGGAATACCGCAGCGGCCTCCGATATCAAGATAGCCGTGTATTCTGCCTCCGCGCAGTTTCTTTCTGTTCAGGCCGAATCCTGCGACAGGCTCGAAATGTCCTGCGAACAGCAGATCTCCGGCAAGGGCCTCATTCAGTTCCGGCCCGTAGAACACTCCTTCCTGATAGCCCCAGATGCGGTTTCCGGCGGTCAGGTCGGCCAGACTGGCAGGTGAAAACGGCGGAGCGTCTTTGTCCATCATGAGCACGGTTCCCAGAGAAACCGTCCTGAACAGCAGGTGGTAATGCGCATGGCTGTTCCGGGTGTCGGGAAGCGAAGGGATAAGGCCGACCAAACCGCGTTCCGCGTGGTACAGATTGCGCCGCCAGTTAGTCTGGATGACAGGCACAAGCGTAATGTCCGCGCGTCCGGCAACGGCTCTGGCTATGTCCATCTCGATACCTGTCCAGTTGCCGTCTGTATCTTCATACACATACGGCGGATATTCTCCTACTAGTATGGAAATAAAAGCCCGTCCGTCCGTCTCGCGATAGGCTTGCAGGCCTTTTCCGGCCGTGACGGTGCGTGTTGCCGGTGTTTCCTGAGCATGCAGGCCGGCGGCAGGGAATACAAACAGAACAGCTATGAGTGCGTGCAGTATTTTGGTTATCAATGGATTATGGATAAAAATGGTATGTCCGGTAATACCGGTGTTGTGAGTGCGGATGGCATTGCACGATAATACTGTGTCTCCGGCAGATACTGCCGTACATTATTTCATACAGTTTGTTAAGCCCCGCGGCCCCATTGCTCCGCTGATGGTATAAGGCACATGGAATAACCATTGGTTCCGGATGGAAAGAACTGCGCGGCAGGGAATATAGTGTGCGGAACTGCAGAATGCGTTGTACGCGGGTGCAGGAAGACAGGCGCATTGCGGATGTGCTGAACCTGCTTGTATTTGTCTCTGCGATGCGTAATAGTGGAAGAAGTATATTTTTACGTCTCCACTGCTAACCTCGGGGAGCCTTCGGATGGTGGATGATTCTTTGTATGCTTTGCGCAAGCTGATTGTGCCCGAAGTGGTCTTCGGTGCCGGAGCGCTCCGTCTGGTGGGTCAGTATGCCGTCAACTTCAACCTGACGCACTGCCTTGTGGTTACCGATGCCGGTGTGGCGTCGGCGGGATGGAGCGGCAGCGTAGTGGATGCTTTGCAGGCTCACGGAGTCAGTTCCACTGTATTCAGCGATATTTCCGCCAATCCCCGCGATACCGAGGTGCGCCAAGGGGTTGCCGTGTACCGCGCGGCAGGGTGTGACGGCATTGTGGCTGTGGGCGGCGGCAGCCCCATGGACTGCGCCAAAGGGATAGGACTGATGGTTTCCGGCGGCAGAGACGTGCTGGAATACGAAGGCGTGGATAAAGTTGAGGTGCCCGCGCCGCCGCTCATCTGTATTCCCACCACGGCGGGCACCAGTGCCGATGTATCTCAGTTCGCCATTATCAATGACGCGCGACGCAGGTTGAAAATAGCCATTGTCAGCAAATCCGCTGTGCCTGATCTGGCGCTTGTCGATCCTTCCACCACTCTTTCCATGCCGCCGCGGCTCACCGCATCCACCGGCCTTGATGCCTTGTGCCATGCGGTGGAGGCCTATTGTTCCACGGTAAGCTCGCCCATGACTGATCTTTTTGCATTGCGCGCCATGCGGCTTATCGGTGCCAATCTGCAGAACGTGCTCGACAACCCGCAGGACATGGCCGCGCGGGAAAATATGATGCTGGCATCCATGTATGCGGGGTTTGCATTTTCCAATGCCATACTGGGGGCGGTTCACGCCATGGCGCACGGTCTGGGGGGGCTGCTGGACATGCCGCACGGAGAGTGCAATGCCATTCTGATGCCCCATGTGGTGCGGGCAAACTGTCAGGTTGTTCCCGCCCGCTGCGCCGATATTGCGCAGGAACTGGGGTTTGCCGGTGCGCCGTCCGGTGCGGATGCACTGGGTGATTTTTTACATGACAGGCTGCTCGATATGCGGCGCAGGGCCGGAGTGACGGCAACGCTGGGCACCATGGGCATGAAGCGTGAAGATATCCCCTCGCTGGCACGCAATGCCATGCACGATGCCTGCATGCTGACCAACCCCCGCAGGTTTACGCTGCAGGAAGTGGAAGCATTGTATCTGGAAGCGTTTTGAAAATGAAATCAAGGGTGCGGCATGATGCAGGATTCCACAAAAAAACAGCCCGATCTTCCGCCGGACAGTCAGGGGGGTGAGCACCCGCTCCGTGCCGGACAGGCTATTTCTTCCGGAGCGGCAGATGCAGCGTCCGGAGGGTCTTCTGCGCCGCAGGAAGACCTGCAGTACCGTGATGCGGTGAGCAGCCTGATAGGGTTGGGCGAAAAGTCGCTGCGCAAGAGTTATTATCCTGAACTGAGGCGCAAGATTGCTGAGCTGGATGTGTTCCGGCGCATGGTTGACCACGCCAGCGATGCCATGCTGCTGCTGCGGACAGGCCCGCCTCTTGCCGTCACGCATCTGAATTCTGCCGCGCGCCGTCTGCTGGGGCCGGGACCGGAGGAGGGCGGCAGCATTGATCTGGCGGCGCAGCTGGGCCCCCGTGTGGAAGCCGCGTTGCTGGCAAGCAGCAAGGGGGGGCGTTCCAAACGCCTGACGCTGCATGTGCAGCAGGCGGACGGAGCCGAACTGGTGCTCGAAGCCTCGTTTTCGCCCATGCCTTCGGCGGAGGGCGATCCGGGGCAGGTAATCATGGTGGCCCGTGATGTGACAGCGGGGTTCAGGGCCGAACGTTCGCTGCGCGAGAGCGAGGAACGCTTCCGCGTGGTCTTTGAGCAGTCCATGCAGCATGTGGTTGTTCTTTCTCCCGAAGGTCTTATCCTGCGCGCCAACCAGAGTCTGCTTTCCGAATTTGCCATTTCTTTTGACGACCTGCGCGGCCAGCGTCTGAGTGATGCTCCGTGGCTGCGCAATATGCCGGAAATGGCGCGCAATGCCGAATCGGATGTAAGCAGTGCATCGGCGGGTGTCAGCGTGCGCCGGCTGTATCCTGTACGGCTGCCATCGGGGCAGCTGTTTTTCGACTGTTCTTTCAAACCGGTGCGTGACGATGCCGGACGTATTATCCATGTGGTTGTGGAGGCACGCGATATTACCGCGCTGCTGGAGGCAGAGAATGAATCGCGCATGCTGCGCGGGCTGCTGACCAATGTGGTGGATTCCATGCCTTCGGTGCTGGCTGCGGTTGATGCCGCGGGCAGGGTCATCCAGTGGAACAGAGAGGCCGAACGGCTGACCGGAACATCTGCACGCGAGGCCATGGGCCGTCCGGTGGAGGCCATGCTGCCGCATGTGGCTTCGCTGCGTTCGATGGTGCGCTACAGCATGGCCGAACAGCGCCCCATGGCCGAGTCTAAGGTGCCGCGGACGCTGCCCGGCGGAAGGGTCGTTTATGAGGATGTGACAGTGTATCCGTTGTCCACGGGACATGATCAGGGCGCTGTCATCCGCATTGACGATGTTTCGGACAAAGTGCTGATGGAACAGACCATGGTGCAGGCGGAAAAGATGCTTTCCGTCGGCGGTCTTGCTGCAGGTATGGCTCACGAAATCAACAACCCTCTGGGTGCTGTTGTGCAGGGGCTGCAAAATGTGTTTCGCCGTCTTGATCCTGCGGTTGACCGTAACAGCACTGTGGCGGCCGCGCTGGGGTGCGATCTGCATGCCATGGATGCATACATGCGCGAGCGGAAAATATACCGTATTCTTGAAGGAATGCGTGAAGCCTCCATGCGGGCGGCAGATATTGTCCGCAATATGCTCACCTTTTCCCGCAAGTCGGATATGTCGCGCTCTTCGTGCGATCTGCACGCCATGATGGACAGTGTCATTTCACTGGCAGAAGCTGACTACGATCTGAAAAAACATTACGACTTCAAAAGAATAAAGCTGGTCCGGCTGTACGAGCCCGTACCGCTTATCGCCTGTAATAAAACAGAGGTGGAGCAGGTGCTGCTGAACCTGCTGCGTAATGCGGCCCAGTCGTTTTATGCCGTGGGCACCATTGCCGGTTCCGGTACAAAACGGGTGCTGTTGTGCCATGAACCGGTGATAACGGTGCGGATACGTAAAGCGGAGCGCTACGTGTATGTGGACGTGGAGGATAACGGACCGGGTATGCCGGAAGATGTGACCCTGCGCGTGTTCGAGCCGTTTTTCACAACCAAGGCACCGGGCGCGGGCACGGGGCTGGGGTTGTCCGTTTCTTATTTTATCATCACCCGAAATCATAAAGGCACCATGACGGTGACATCGGCGCCGGGCAGAGGCAGCTGTTTTACCGTGGGGCTGCCGCATAACGGCAGCACGCCGGAGTGAATTGAGCGGTCCGTCACCGGCGCTCAGCGTGAGGCACTGTCGTATCTGCGGTTGCGTTTGCAGCGGTACATGGCGTGGTCGGCGTGGCTGATAATCTGGTCCACGTCGGTGGCGTCGTCGGGGCAGACGGCAATGCCGATGGAGCCTGAAACAACACGCACGGTGCCGTTCAGGTTTATGGGGGTGCTGATGGCGGCGGAAACCCGTTCGGATGCGTGCGCCAGATCTTCGTTACTGCGGATATCGTGCAGCAGAACGATGAACTCGTCTCCGCCGATCCGTGCGCATGTGTCCACCTCGCGCAGACTCTGGCGCAGTCTTTCAGCTACGGTGCGCAACACATGGTCGCCTGCTTCATGGCCCAGAGTGTCATTTATCTCTTTAAAATCATTAAGGTCGATGAACAGAACGGCAAAACGGACCCCGTTTCTTTTGCTCATGGCAACGGAACGGCGCAGTCTGTCCATGAAAAGCCGTCTGTTGGGCAGCCCCGTCAGGCCGTCGTGCATGGCCAGATGCCGGATATGCTCTTCGCTGCGTTTTTGTTCCGTGATGTCTTCCAGCACCAGAACTATGTTGGCCGGATGTCCGTCGTTGTCCACCACGGGAGCAACGGAAACAGACAGCCAGCGGTCATCGCCGTCCTTGCGCGGGCTTTTTATCTCCTGCCGCCAGCGCTCACCTTTGTGCAGCGCCTCCCATACCGGTGCCGAGCTTTCAGGGTCGGCCAGCAGCGGCAGCGGCCTGCCCTGCAGTTCGTGCAGCGTAAAGCCGGTTATTTCTTCGTAACGCGGGTTCAGGTGCACGGTGTTTCCGGCAGGGTCGGTGACCACCACGGCCACGGAACTCTGTTCCAGCGCTTCCGACAGCATGCGGATGCGGCTTTCCTGAGCGCGCCGCTGTGAGATATCGCGGGCGATACCCACCGTACCCACGGCCACGGTGTTGCCCGAAGCGTCTTTTTCCATGATGGGACGTTTGATGATATCGGCCCAGATGGAGACCCCTCCGGCACCGGCAAGCCACTGGTCGTATCGCAGGTCGGCCAGCCTTGTCATGGCGTCGGCATCGCTCTGCCGCTGGTTGGCGGCAAGTTCGCCCGGCCACAGGTCTTCGTCTGTCCTGCCGGGAACATCCAGCGGGTCGCGGTGCAGAAAATCGGCAAAGGCCTGATTGACGGCCAGATACACACTGCCTGCGTCCTTGATCCATGCCATGTCGGGCAGTCCGTCCAGCAGGGCGTGCAGCTGCCGTTCGTATGCTCTCAGGTTGGTTATGTCGGCCGAAATACCCAGTACGCCCTGCGGTTGTCCGTTGGCATCCAGCAGAGGCACTTTGCTCACCAGCCCTATGACTGTTCTGCCGTCATGCAGCGGAATGGTGCGTTCGGCATTGATAACCGGACGGCCTGTGTCCAGCACTTCCTGTTCTTCGCGCAGTATGGCGCCGCCGAGGACGGCGGACATGCCCAGATCGGTGTCGGTGAGCCCCAGTATGTCGTTGACAGAAGCGTTGAACAGGTTGCGGGCATACAGTTCGTTGGCTCCCAGATACCTGCTGTTTCTGTCTTTCCAGAAGACATGGTAGGGAATGTGCGCGAGAACGTTTTCCAGCAGGGATGTTTTTTCCGCCAGCTGTTCCTGCAGCCGGTGATGGTCGCTTATGTCACGGGCAATGGCGATGGCGCAGGAAAACCCCTCCAGCTGGACATGGCGGGCGGAGATGAGCACATGGTGAGGTGTGCCGCCGCCGTCGTGCATGACGGCGGGCAGGTTGCTCACACTGCCTTCGCGCTCCAGCATCAGTTCAAACCTGTTGCGTGCACCGTTGCCCCATTCCAGCAGACTGTCCAGAGATTCGCCCAGCAGCTGCCCCCAGTCGCGGGCAAGCAGGCGCTGCAGGCTTTCATTGACGTCCAGCACCAGCCCGGTGTGCAGATTGACCACCATTATGGGATCCGGCGTGGCGTGAAAGGTGGCCTGAAATTTTGCTTCACCGCGGCGCGAGGCAATGTCGGAAAGGGCGCTGTCCGCCTGCTTGCGCAGGTGGGCGCGCTCACGCTCCGCTTCTGCAAGGCGTCTGCGCAGCTGATGGTGGTTTTCTTCCAGCGAACTGAGCTGGGCTGCTGTGCGCGCGTGTTCGCGCAGCTGCTTTGTCCACGCGGCGCGCATCTGCAGCCATGCGGCGATACCGCACAGAGTTGCGGCACAACCACCGGCCAACGGCGGCAGCAAAGCAAAAAGTGCCCCGCTTTCCGGTATTCCGGCAAGGCGCAGAAAAAGAGCAGCTCCCAGCGATGCTGTAATGGCGATAAGCAGCACGGCGGCGCAGATAAACGCAATGCGTTTTCCCGTTCCGTGCTGCACGGCGGACCTGTTGATACCTTCCCCCGCTCCCGCCAGACTTCACCGCCTCCCGTCCCCATGACTGTGCGGCGGCCTGTCGGGATGAATTTCCGGTTGCGGCCGTTCCCCCGCGGACGTCAGGTGCAGCCGGACACTATCGGCATATCATGTAGCAGCCGTGTGTTCAAGATATACAGAGACAGTGCAGTATATGGTGCGCAGGTACAGTATGCCGACTGTACCTGCCATGCTGTGTGCTTCATGCGGCAGATGCGGCTGCATGCTGTGCCCTGCTGGTGCGCGTGCACGTTCGTGCTGCCGGCATCTACTTTTTTTCAGGGGCATATGTTCTGTCTGCGGGCCGACTCAAGCCCTGTGCAGTCGCCCGTGGAGCATCCGTTTTCAAAGTCGCTGCATGCTCCGGCGGCGTCTCCCAGCACCAGTTTTGCGCCGCCTCTGATGTTCCATGCCTGATTATACGCGGTGTCATATTCCAGCGCGCGCGTTGTGTCGCGCACCGCGCCTATGGCGTTGCCCATGCGCAGCATTACAAGACCGCGCCATGTATAGCTTTCGGCCGAAGGCTTCAGCCGTACGGCCTGTGTCATGTCGTCAAAGGCTTTTTCCCACCGTTTCTGTTCGCTGTAGGCAAGCCCCCGCCGCAGAAGCGCTTCGGCATAGTCAGGCTCGGCCTCCAGCGCCTTGTTCAGGTATTCCACTGCTTTTTCGGGGTCGCTGCAGGTATTGTCCTTCCACAGCACATGGGCCATGGCATACCATTTTTCCGCGTCCTGCGAATGGGTACCGCTCATGCCCATGGGGTTGAAGCGCGGCAGTTCCGGCTCTTCGCGCCCGCCGCATGCCGTCAGCAGCAGTGCGGCGCACAGGGTCAGCAGCAGTGCGGTTTTGTGTGCGGTCATGGATATTGCTCCTGCGCGGCAGGTGCCGCGGTATATGTTCTGTGCCGGACACACGCTAGCCTAACAGCCGCCGGCAGGCAATGCAGGGCTTTTATCCGGTGCATGCACGGTTGTACATCGCGCCGTATTATGTGCTATGGCAGAGCATCTGCAATGTCGGCTACGTTGCCGCCGTCACTGCGGCGGCTGTGTTCATTACCTGTTCCGCCATGCTGCCTGCGGGCAGCGGCGGGGCGGATTTATCCCGCAAGGAGAGTAAAATGGCTGAAAAACGTATTCTGATGCTGGTGGGTGATTTTGTGGAAGACTATGAGGCTATGGTGCCTTTTCAGATGCTGGGTATGGTCGGGCATACCGTGCACGCCGTGTGCCCCGGTAAAAAAGCCGGTGAAACGGTTAAAACCGCGGTGCACGATTTTGAAGGCGACCAGACCTATACGGAAAAGCCCGGACACAACTTTATGCTGAACTGCGATTTTGACAGCGTTGATGTGGCGCACTATGACGCGCTGGTTGTTCCCGGCGGCCGTGCACCGGAATATATCCGGCTCAACGCACGGGTTATTGAGATTGTGCGGCAGTTTGACAAGGCCCGCAAGCCCATAGCAGCCGTGTGCCACGGACAGCAGGTGCTGGTGACCGCAGGCGTGCTGCAGGGGCACACCTGCACGGCTTATCCCGCGGTAAAGCCTGACGTGGAGGCGGCGGGCGCCACATGGTGCGAGGTGAACGACACAGCTTCGAACGCCTGCGTCAGCGGGCATGTTGTCACTGCGCCTGCGTGGCCTGCCCACCCCGAATGGATGCGCAAGTTTCTGGAGGTACTGGGAACCCGCATTGAGCCGTAATTTTATTACCGGTAGATAAGAGGCGGGCAGCACGGCTGCCCGCCTTTTCATGTATTCACCTTGACGGAGGCTAGGCTTCGCCCTCGCCGGGGCCGGAAGCGACAGGATACTCGCCGCGCACCGGTGCGGTGGCCCGTCCGAGCCAGTCAATGGTCCTGCCCAGATGATCCATGTTACCCATGCCTTCGGCATCGCCGGAGACTTCGCCTTTGTGCAGGCCGTAGCCCAGATTCCAGTACACGGAACCGGGAACGATCATCTGCGACATCATGAACATGTGGTTGATGCTGTCAAAAACGTGGATGCCGCCGCCTCTGCGCACAGCTACCACAGCGGCCCCTATCTTGCCGCGCAGCAGATGTCCGTTGGCAATGGAGACAAGACCTGTTCTGTCGAGAACGGCCTTCATTTCGGATGAGACATCGGCAAAGTATGTGGGCGACCCCATGATGATTGCGTCGGCGCGGAAAATTTTTTCCGCCAGATCATTGAACAGGTCGGTCGTGACGGAACACCGCCCGTCTTTATTTTCAAAACACTTGTAGCAGGCTATGCAGCCCCGTACCGGTTTGCCGCCCACGCGGACAAGTTCCGTTTCCCATCCTGCTTTTTCCAGCGGGGCCAGAGTCTGGCGCAGCAGGGTTTCCGTATTGCCGCCTTTGCGGGGACTGCCGTTGATGGCTATGGCGTACATGCTGTTCTCCTTGTTGCGGCGGGTGCCGCGTTGCGTTTGCATATGCCGGTCTGCGGCACAGGCGCAGGGCATGGTTTCCATAGTATATGCGGCCCGCTTTCTGGCAAGTACTGAATTAAAAGTGCGTGAGTATGCCGCAGGTAACCACGGATATCACCATGACGGCGTAAAAGACGCAGCGGCGGCTAGCGGATGCGGATGGTGTTGCGGCCTGCTGTTTTGGCCAGATACAGCCGCTGGTCGGCGGCGGCCACGATGCGCTTCGGGGTCAGTTCCGAGGCGGGCAGCTCGTCGGCTTCGGCAATTCCGCCGCTGAAGGTGACCCTCAGATGATGTCCTTCGGCGTCAAAGGTGTGTCCCGAAACCTTTTTCAGCAGCCTGTCCAGAATGCCCAGCGCTTCTTCCCGTCCGCTGTCCAGCAGCAGGATGATGAATTCTTCGCCCCCGAAGCGGGCAACGACATCGTACGGCCTCAGCGATTCCTTCAGCAGGAGGGCAAACTCGCGGATGACTGAGTCGCCGGCCATGTGTCCGTATGTGTCATTTATCCGCTTGAAGTGGTCAAGGTCTAGCAGCGCCACGCAGAGATTGTACTGCCTGCGTTTGTACTGCTCCAGATGTGTTTCCAGCTGACGGAAGAAATGCCTGCGGTTGAAGAGTCCCGTCAGATAGTCGGTCATGGTCATCTGTTCCAGTTCCTGCTGGTATGACTTCAGTTTGCTGATGTCCATGAGAACACCGGCGGCGCGGCCGGAACTGTTGATCATCTGTCCCCGGCACAGCACCCAGCGTTTTTTTCCGCCTGTATCAAGCTGCATTTCTTCTTCAAAGGTGCGGGTGTCGTTTTGCTGCATGTTGCGCAGCGTATGTACAAAGGGCATGGCACCTGTAAGAGAGCGGTTGCCGGCCATGGATCCCAGGGCCGTCTGCAGCGGGGTGTCGCTGCCGCCCAGCATGGTGTGGGCTGTTCTGTCCAGCGATACATGGTCGGATTTCAGGTCCCAGTCCCACCAGCCCAGATTGCCCGCCCACAACGCCAGCGAAAGCCGTTGTTCGCTTCTCAGCGTCCGTTCCTCGGCTTTGCGGCGTGAGGCGATTTCCGCGGTAAGCCTGCGGTTGAAGCGCAGCAGAACAAGGCACAGTCCTACGGCTCCCGCCAGAATGCCTATGCCGGCCCGCACACCCCAGTGGGCGAGCAGGCTGGACGACAGATCAGGATCATGAAGAAAGCCTTTCAGCGTATAATCGGCGTCAGCCAGCCCCAGCTGTACCAGCGTGTCGGCCATGTGTTTCCAGCGGCCGGGATTCATGTGCCCCAGATCGACCAGATGCGGCATAACCAGTTTGCGGCTTTCTTCCGCTTCGAACAGCAGATGCTCGCGCGAGTGGGCAAAGGGGTGATCGCTGTATTTGTTCAGAATGATGTCCACGGCTTCGTCCACATGGTCAAAGGCGTAGGCCCAGCCTTTCATGCTGGCTTCTATGAATGCCTCTGTGCGTTCGGGGTGCCTGCGCACTTCGTTTTCTGAAGAAAAAATGGAATTGCCGTAGAAATCGATACCATACTGGATGGGCCGGATGAGCCGGTAGGGAATGCCCCGCTCGCGCAGAAAAAAAGGCTGGCTGAAAGAATATGCCGAAATGGCGTCAACCTTGCCGTCCAGCAGCAGCTGGGGATTGAATGTCGAATCCACGTGGGTCAGCTGGCTGATGTCGATGCCTTCGTTATGCAGCATGGCATAGGTTTCGGCGTCGCTTTCCAGCCTGCCCATTTCAAAGACTCTGCCCACAAGGTCCTGAGGGGTGTAGATGCCGGAATCCGCCCGTGTGAGAATACAGCTGGCAGAGTGCTGAAACACTGCGGCCAGCATGACCAGCGGTGCACCGCGCAGCCTTGCCAGCAGCACTTCGGCGGCACCTATGCCGTACTGGGCATTGCCGCGCAGCACCTCCTGCACCGGCACTATGCCCGGCCCGCCGGGTATTATGGTCACATCCAGTCCGCGTTCCGCATAAAAGCCTTTTTCTTTGGCAACATAAAAACCGGCAAACTCGAATTCATGCGTCCAGTGCAGTTGCAGCGTAACCGGCTGCAGGCCCGATGCCCGGACAGGCTGCGCCTGCAGCAGTGTAGTGCACAGGCACAGAACGGCCCATGCGGCAAGCCCGGAAAGGGTGAGAAAAAAACGCCGGCAGCGCGGGACAGTCATGGCCTTGAGTATTCTCCCTGATGCAGCAGGGCGGCTGTGCGCGGTGCCCCGTTGAATCCGCCTGCAATTAAGTACGGTGATTAGCTGTGATAACCGGACAGTAATGCCGATCAGTATGCATATTGTCAACAAAATGTCTATGATACATTTTTAGAGCCGGTATTTGTCCGTCGTGTGGGGCGGGCGGAAACAGGATCGTCGGGCCATGGATGTTTGGGGTAGCGCCCTTTCATTTCAGCTTTGACCTGCCGGTACCCGTTTTTCCAGAATCCTTCGAGGTCCTGAGTTATCTGCAGCGGTCTGCCCGCAGGTGAAAGCAGATGGACAAGCACCGGTATGCGCCCGTTGCCTATGGCGGGCGTGGCTGTGGCACCGAACATTTCCTGCAGCTTTACCGCCAGCACCGGCACAGGGCCGGAATAGTCCAGCCGGATATTTGAACCTGAAGGGACGGTGAGCAGTTCCGGTGCCTCCTGCTCCAGACGGGCAGGCAACGGCCATGGCAGCATCGCCTGCAGGGCTGTTTTCAGGTTCAGGTTTTTCAGCTGTGTCCGCCGCCGGATACCGTCCAGAAAAGGGGCAAGCCATGTTTCCAGTGTCGCCAGCAACGTTTCTTCCGAAAAATCGGGCCAGATGTTTATCTGGTCTGCTCCGCACGGTTCGTGCCTGCGCAGCAGCATGACCCGCTGCCGCAGGGTTTCTGTCTCGCGGGTCCAGGGCAGGGCACTCAGTCCCATGCTGCGGATGCCTTCGCACATGGCCTGCACCGCGGACTGCGTATGGGGTTTTTCTGGGAGAGGACGCACTTCCAGCGGCAGCTTCCACAGCGTGCGTTGCGTCGTTGCCTCCACTGCTTCTGTCTGCGGGTTCCATTGAATGTTGTCCTGCTGCGCGATGTTGTCTGCGTACAGGGTTTCCACGGTGCGGCTGTCCAGCGCCGCGGCGGCATGAATGCGTGCGTCCGCGTTTTGTCCGTCCAGCTCGGCCGCTACGATGAAGTGGCTTCCGGCCAGCGGGTGGGTGGCAGCTACGATGGCGGCTCTGCCGCAGGTAAGCAGAAAGCGGCCCTGCCCCGTGGCTTTGCCTATGCGGTCGGGAAAGGCCAGTGCGCAGAGCGCAGCGCAGCGCGCATCCGCAGGCAGTGTGCGCAATGCCTGTACCGCTGGCCGGTCGTCCGGGCCTTTTCCGGCGGCGGCCGCCAGACGTCTGGCCATCTGCGCCGTGCGTGCCGCCGCACGGCTGTCTGTGGTGCGGCCTGTGGCAGCGTCTTCTATGACGGTGCCCAGGTCGGCCTGCCTGCGCAGGGCCGATGGTGCTTCTGAAAACACGGCGGCTATGCGGCAGGCCTGTTCCAGAATGTCGGGCTGTCCCGTATCCGCCGCTGTGATTACCATGTGCGCCAGCCGGGGGTGCACCGGCAGGGCGGCCATGCGCGCGCCGTGCTGTGTGATGTGACGCAGGCCGGTAGAGGGGGCAGGCTTCAGAGCGCCCAGCTGGCACAACAGCATTGCGGCCTGTTCCATGCTGGAATGCGGCGGCGGTGTCAGCCACGGCAGCGAATTATGGTCGCAAGCCCCCCAGCGGGCCAGTTCCAGTGCCAGCGGCACAAGGTCTGCTTCCAGTATTTCCGGTCTGTCAAAGGCGGGCATGGCCGGTTCGTCGGCTTTGCTCCACAGCCGGTAGCAGATACCCTCCTGCAGCCTGCCGGCGCGTCCCTGCCGCTGTGCGGCCGCGGCCAGTGACGCTCTGCGTGTGACCAGTCCCGTCATGCCGCTGCGCGGGTCAAACTGTGCTTTGCGCGTCAGGCCGCTGTCCACCACAATGCGTATGCCTTCAAGAGTCAGGCTTGTTTCGGCAACGGATGTGGACAGCACCACTTTGCGCACCCCCTGCGGGGCGGGACATATGGCCGCGTCCTGCTGCTGCGGGGTCAGTCTGCCGTGCAGCGGCAGCACCTGCACGCGGCAGCCGTCCGGTGACACCGCGCCTTGCAGCGCCTCGGCCACCAGAGTTATTTCCCGCAGACCGGGCAGAAAGGCCAGAATGCTGCCTTGTTCTTCGTACAACGCGCGGCGTATGCCGTCTGCAATAAGCTGTATGCAGTGATGTCTGTCGAGCATTGAACGGCCGGCAGGCGGCGCAATGTGCCGGGTATGCACGGCATGGCTGCGTCCGGTGGCGGTCAGTACCGGACATCCGCCCATCAGCGCCGCCACGGGAGCGCCGTCAAGGGTGGCGGACATGACAATCAGCCGCAGTTCGGGGCGTAAGGCGGCCTGAACTTCAAGACACAGTGTCAGGCCCAGATCGCCCTGCAGGCTGCGTTCGTGAAATTCGTCAAAAATGACGCATGCCACATCCGTCAGAGCGGGGTCCGACTGGATCATGCGTGTGAGCACCCCCTCTGTGACCACCTCTATGCGGGTACCGGAGCCTGTACAGCTGTGGTGGCGCACTCTGAATCCCACAGTTTCACCGGTGCGCTGCCCCAGCATCTGAGCCATGCGCCGCGCGGCACTGCGGGCTGCAAGCCTGCGGGGTTCCAGCATCACTATACGTCCGGCGGGCAGCTGCGCGTGCAGCAGAGCCAGTGGCACCGCCGTGGTTTTACCGGCTCCGGGGGGGGCCTGCAGAACGCAGCATGTTGTGCGGGCCAGTGTGTCGGTAAGTTCTTGCAGAATTCCGGACACGGGCAGCTGTTGTGTGGCAGCGGGCAGAAAAAGAGACATGACGGACAGGTATTCCTTGTTTTGCGGGGTGCTCCGGATGCGGCGCGCATGTACAGACTGTTTCCGGTCAGCAGTATTTGCTTGGTGCGGAGGGTTTTGTCAAAGCCGCCGGGGATACTCCGCACTTGCGTTCGGGGCTGTCATGCGGCAGAACAACATGAGGATTATTCCGTCCGGCCCCTTTCCGCATGTCAGGGGAGTGCCGGAAAAGACCGCCCGCGGGAGGGCGTGCGGTCGAGCCGGCGGTATGCACACTATATCTGCAGGAGCTGAATGATGATAAAACGAAACCGTTATATTGTGTATGCCTGTCTTATGCTGGCCACGGGCGCCCTTCTTATGCTCGGCGCCTGTGCCGGTCACAGGGGGAGTCAGGCTGTTCCGGCGTCTCCGGCTGATTCCGCCGTGCTGACTGCCGGTGAGTGGCAGCTGACCTCGCTGGCGGATACGCACGTTTCCGCCGATGCCGGAGTCACGCTTGTTTTTGACGAGGACGGCCGTCTGTACGGCTATTCCGGTTGCAATAATTACTTCGGTACGTGGCAGTTGAAAGACGGCGCACTGACTTTCGGTCCCATGGGCAGTACCAAGCGTGCGTGCGAGGAAAAAGCCATGCGCACCGAGTATGAGTACTTCCGGACCATGACCGGTGTCACCCGTGCGCTGCGCGGGCATGACGGCAGCCTTGTTCTTGCACCGGCGGCGGATGCGCCCGTGCAGGAATCACTCGTATTTATCCGTAAATAAAACCTTGCGCGCGGCGGATGCTCTTTACGCCGCGCGCAACGGACACTCCGGCACGGCATGGCGCCGTGCACCCGCCGCATGACAGGATGCTGCCGCCCCGGGCTGGAGCATTTCCGGTGCTGTATGCTGCATCCTGCTTTTCCAGCTTTTTTGCCGGCAGTATGTCTTTGCGCCTCCGGGCCGCATAACTGCCGTGTTCCGCTGCAACCCTAACCTACGCCATTCGGGGGTTACATAATGACAACAAGAACACAGACCGGCGGTCTGCAGGTGGCATCGTGCCTTTCCTGCCTTGTCGCCAATGAGATAGCGCCGGATACGGGTGTCGACCCTGTGGATTTCTGGGCGGGCGCCGAAGCATTGTTCAGGGATTTTGCGCCGCGCAACAAAGAACTGCTGGAACTGCGCGAAAGCATGCAGCAGTCCGTTGACGCGTGGCACCGCGAACGTGCCGGCAAGCCCCACGATGCGGCGGAATACAAGGCGTTTCTGGAAAAAACAGGCTATCTGCTGCCTGAAGGGGAGGATTTTACCATTTCTCCTGAGAATGTGGACCCGGAAATAGCCGAGGTTGCCGGACCGCAGCTGGTAGTGCCTATTACCAACGCCCGTTATGCCGTCAATGCGGCCAATGCCCGCTGGGGCAGCCTGTATGACGCCCTGTACGGCACCGACGTGATCGCTGAAACGGACGGCATGGAAAAAGGGCCGGACTACAATCCGGTGCGGGGGCGCGAGGTAATGCGTCTTGCAACGGCGTTTCTGGACAGAGCAGTGCCGCTGGACGGAATGTCGCATGGTGATGTGACTGCGTATATCCTGCTTCAGGACGGCCGGCGCCGTGTGCTGGCGGCCCGCGACGCATCGGGGAAAGAGACGGGACTCGCCGCGCCGGAGCAGTTTGTCGGTTTTTCCGGCGGTGATGCGCCTGCCGTGGTTGTTCTGCGCAATAACGGCCTGCATATTGAGCTGCATGTGGACAGAACGCATCCCGTGGGGGCGGCGCATCCTGCCGGTGTGAAAGATGTGGTCCTTGAAGCGGCAGTGACTACCATTCAGGACTGCGAAGATTCTGTAAGCGCCGTGGATGCCCACGACAAGACCAGAACGTACCAGTCATGGCTGGGGCTGATCAAAGGCGATCTGGAAGCCAGCTTTGTGAAGGACGGAACACTGCGCGTGCGCACGCTCAATCCGGACAGGGAATATACGGCGCCTGACGGCAGCGCTCTTGTGCTGCCCGGCCGCAGCCTGATGCTTATCCGCAACGTGGGGCATCTTATGACCACGGATGCCGTGCTGACGGAGGACGGCAGCCCCGTACCGGAGGGGATTCTGGACGCTCTGATGACAGGCTATGTGGCGCTGCACGAACTGAAGGGCAACGTACGCTACCGCAATAGCCGCACAGGCAGTGTGTATATCGTCAAGCCCAAGATGCACGGTCCGGAGGAAGTCCACTTCACCTGCGATCTTTTCAGCAGGGTGGAGGATATTCTGGGACTGCCCCGTCATATGCTCAAGGTGGGGATTATGGATGAAGAGCGCCGCACGTCGCTGAATCTTAAAGAGTGCATCCGCGCGGCCCGCGAACGGGTTATTTTTATCAATACCGGCTTTCTGGATCGTACCGGCGACGAGGTTCATACCTGCATGGAGGCGGGGCCGGTTGTCAGAAAGAATGATATGAAGGCGGAGCGCTGGATAGCTGCATACGAGGACTGGAACGTGGATGTGGGGCTGGCCTGCGGTTTTTCGGGCAGGGCGCAGATAGGCAAGGGCATGTGGCCCAAGCCCGACAGCATGCGCGAAATGCTGGAAACCAAAGGGGCGCATCCCCGCGCGGGTGCAGGTTGCGCATGGGTGCCCTCGCCTGCTGCAGCTACGCTGCATGCCATGCATTATCATGATGTGAACGTGCGCGATGTCCAGACAGCGCTGGCCGCCCGACGGCGCGCCTGCCGTGATGACATGCTGGTGCTGCCGCTGCTGCGTTCGGCACCTGATGCAGGTGCCGTGCGTGAAGAACTGGAAAATAACATCCAGAGCATACTCGGATACGTGGTGCGCTGGATCGAGCAGGGAATCGGTTGTTCCAAGGTGCCTGATATTCACAATGTGGGGCTGATGGAAGACCGTGCCACGCTGCGTATTTCCAGTCAGCATATCGCCAACTGGCTGCATCACGGCGTATGCACGCGGGAAGAAGTTATGGCCGTGTTTAAAAAAATGGCCGCAGTGGTGGATTCGCAGAATGCCGGACATCAGGCGTACACGCCCATGGCGCCTGATTTTGAACGCAGCATCGCCTTTCAGGCGGCGTGTGATCTGGTTTTCAAGGGGCGCGAGCAGCCCAGCGGCTATACCGAGCCGGTGCTGCACCAGCGCAGGCGCGAAGCAAAAACGCGTTTCGGGCAGGTGTAAACGGCCGGAGCATTCGGGCGGCTGCGCTGTCCGGCCGCATTGCCGGATACGGCAGGCCATGCCGGTCCGGCCCGAGCAGGCAGGTTTGTTAATCAGGGCGGTGTCGTTACGGCACCGCCTTTTTTGCTGTGCAGGAACCGCAGCAAAGAAGTCCGGCGCGCAAAAAAAGCCCCGCACCGTTGCCGGTGCGGGGGAGTGTGCGCATTACGCCGCGCGGCACCTGCGGTGCAGATGCTGGCGGTACGGATTAGTAACGACGGCCGTAGCCGCCGCCCTGTCCGCCACGGTTGCCGTAGCCGCCGCCACCGCCGCTGCGACGGAAGCCGCCGCCACCGCCGCCGCCGGAGCGTTCGGGACGAGGACGAGCTTCGTTCACGGTGATGGAGCGACCGCCCATTTCGCGGCCGTTCAGGGCTTCGATAGCAGCGTTGGCTTCAGAGTCTTCGGCCATTTCTACAAAGCCGAAGCCTTTGGAACGACCAGTGTCGTGGTCAGTGATGATGCGGACCTTGTCGACAGCGCCGAACTCTTCAAAGGCTCCACGCAGGTCGTCTTCGGACATCTGGTAAGAAAGGTTGCCAACATAAATGTTCATCAGGGTTTATCCTCACACTTCGCCATTCGTTAATCTAAAATTCCAGAGTCAGTCCATGGCGAAGCCAGACAGCCCGGGGTGCACACACACCCTAGCGGTACTCGGTGTATGCCGCGTTTCTTCTTGTACAAGGCGGCCGCATAAAGCGTTTGCCGTCTGCCCCGTCAGGATGCTGTGAGATACCGCTAAAAAGAGGCAGACAACTACGCAGAATCATGCCGCGAGAATTTATGCAAGTGTTTTTTTGCGGAGCAACATAAAAAAACCGTTCAGCATGCCGTGATATTGGCTGTGGCGGGCGCATGGTTGCTTGCTCCGGCGCTGATTTTCCACAGCTTATTATTTTTTCAGAAAGTATAGGATATTGATTGGGCAATGGAAAAAAGAAGCTCCGGGCGTCGGTGCCGAAGGTGGGGGGGGATACCTTGGGCGCCGCGTTTCCCGGAGCTGGTCGGAAGGCAGTGTTACAGGCGGTACCGCGCAAAGACGACCCGCCGGAAGAATCAAGCAAGTTCTGTGCAGACAGGGCAATGGCCGGTGTATTCAGGGTGATAAGTTGTTGCTGCGGCATCTTGCCCCTGCAAAAAATGTAAATATGTCCGACATGATGACTGTCTATCCGACACCGGCTGCCGTGCTGCGGCATTGCGGCGCAGCCGGTAAACACGTATTACCATGGCAGGTTGCACAAAAAAACAGATTATCCGGTATGCTGCGGCATAGCAGGAAGGAGGCGGAGCCGGTGAAGGTGGAGACAACGGTGCGGGCATGGCCTGTGCAGGGCGAGTTTGCCATTTCCCGCGGCAGCAGAACAGAGGCCGTGGTGGTTGAGGTGCGCATATACGGCGAAGGAGCGCAGGGTCGCGGCGAGTGCGTGCCCTATGCCCGTTACGGAGAAAGTGTTGAGGGCGTTTGCACAGCTGTGCACGAAGCCGTGCGCGGAATGGGCGGGCGGCCGGACAGACAGCTTTTGCAGACCCTGCTGCCTGCCGGTGCTGCGCGTAACGGGCTGGATTGTGCTCTGTGGGAGTACGAGGCCGCACTGCGCGGCGAGCGGGTGTGGCAGCTGGCAGGCTGTATGCGGCCCGTGCCCGTGCATACCGCCTATACGCTCAGTCTGGGTACGCCTCTGGCCATGGGCGCCGCCGCACGGGAAAATGCGCACAGACCGCTTTTGAAGGTCAAGCTGGGCGGCGCAGGCGATATGGAGCGAATCCGCGCTGTGCACGAAAATGCCCCTGAAGCCCGCCTGATTATTGATGCCAATGAGGCATGGACAGTACAGCAGTATGTGCAGCGGGCGCCGCAGCTGGCGTGTCTGGGCGTGGCTCTTGTGGAGCAGCCGCTGCCTGCGGGGGCGGATGCCGGACTGGCCGGGCTGGACCGTCCCGTGCCGGTATGCGCCGATGAATCCTGTCACGACAGAGCAACATTGCCGCGTCTTGCCGGTCTGTACGATGCGGTGAACATCAAGCTGGATAAGACCGGTGGCCTGACGGAAGCGCTGGCCATGCGCGATGAGGCTGTACGCATGGGCTTCAGAGTGATGGTAGGGTGCATGCTGGGGTCGTCCCTTGCCATGGCGCCGGCCCATCTTGTGGCACAGGGTGCTGATTTTGCAGATATTGACGGTCCCCTGCTGCTGGCTGCCGATCACGATCCGGCGCTGTGCTACGAGGGCAGTCTGGTGTATCCTCCGGAACCTGCCCTGTGGGGATAGGGCGCAGCGCGGCGCCGCGGCGGACGCGCGCCATGACAAATGTCCGGACGGCGGACAAAAAGTTCACGTAATGACGTCGAAAGTGTTCACACAAGTGCGGAATTGACGTAAGAATGCAGCAATCCCTTTATGAACGGGGGCAGAACTTTTCTGCGAGCCGCTGGATTCGCATGAACGACCTGCCGGATGCAGGTCTGGTCAGACTCTCTGAGGCGAGACCGGATGGCTCATAACCAAACGGAGAAAAATCGATGAAAAAGCTGATTAATGCCGTTGATGATGTCGTCCGGGAGCAGCTGCAGGGCATGGCCGCCGCTCATCCCGAACTGCTGGTCCATCTGGACCCGCATTATGTGTGCCGCAGAGATATTCCCGAAGGCAAGGTGGCTGTTGTTTCCGGCGGGGGCAGCGGGCACGAACCCATGCACGGCGGTTTTGTGGGGCATGGCATGCTGGACGGGGCCTGCCCCGGAGAGGTGTTTACATCGCCCACGCCCGACCAGATGTATGAATGCGCCAAAGCTGTGGACCGCGGTGCCGGCGTGCTGTTCATTGTCAAAAACTACACCGGCGACGTGATGAATTTTGAAACCGCCGCCGAACTGTGCCATGCCGATGGCATCAAGGTGCAGAACATACTTATCGACGACGACGTTGCCGTGAAGGACAGCCTGTATACTGCTGGACGTCGCGGGGTGGGCACCACCGTGCTGGCGGAAAAAATTGTAGGCGCCGCAGCCGAAGCCGGTTATTCGCTGGAACAATGCGCCGACCTGTGCCGCAGGGTGAACAGTTGCGGGCGCTCCATGGGCGTTGCACTGACATCCTGCACGGTGCCTGCGGCGGGCAAGCCTACTTTTGAGCTGGCCGACGGCGAGATTGAAATCGGCATCGGTATTCATGGTGAACCCGGAACGCACCGCAGCTCCATGCAGACGGCGGATGAGCTGACAACCATTGTGGCTCAGGGCATTCTGGACGATCCTGCCTATACCCGCACCGTGCGTGAACTCAATCATGATACCGGCCAGTGGGAAGACAAAAAACTTACCGATGAGCCTTTTGCCAAAGGCGACCGGGTCATTGCTTTTGTAAACAGCATGGGCGGCACCCCCGTAAGCGAACTGTACGCCGTTTACCGCAAGCTGGATGCCATCTGCCGCGACAGGGGCATCGTCATCGAACGCAATCTTATCGGCCCCTACATCACTTCACTGGAAATGCAGGGATTTTCCATCACGCTGCTTAAAGTGGATGATGAAATGCTGAAGTTCTGGGACGCCGGAGCAAACACCCCCGGTTTTGTAAAAATCTGATAACAACATATCCGCCTGCGGGGTCTGCACGGCCCCGCGGCGCAAAGCATATACCGGCCGGCATCGCTGCCGGACCGCCGGAGATTTTCCGCATGCAGATGACCAAGGAACAGGTGCTGGACTGGCTTAAGGCTCTGGCCGCAGAATATAAGGCGCAGAAGGAATATCTGACCGGTCTCGACGCCGCCATAGGTGACGCGGATCACGGAATCAACATGGATCGCGGTTTTGGCAAGGTGCTTGAAAAACTGCCTTCCATGGAAGCAAAGGACATCGGCGCCATTTTGAAGGATACCGGAATGACGCTGCTTTCCAGTGTCGGCGGGGCCAGCGGGCCGCTGTACGGAACATTTTTTATGAAAGCGGGCATGGCGCTGGCCGGAGCGGAAACGCTGGACGAAGCGGCCATGCAGAAGCTGCTGGAAAGCGGTGTGGAGGGCATTGTATCGCGCGGGCGTCCCGTGGAAGGGGACAAAACCATGTACGATATCTGGAAGCCCGCGCTTGATGCGTACACACAGGCAGTGCAGGCAGGCGCCGCGCTTGATGCCGCACTTGATGCCGCGGTGGCGGCCGCGGAAAAAGGTCTGGAAGCCACCGTGCCCATGCAGGCCCGCAAGGGGCGCGCAAGCTATCTGGGCGAACGCAGCATCGGTCACAAAGATCCCGGCGGGGCTTCCTCGTGCATGATGCTCGGCGCGTTGCGTCAGAGTATCGGGGGATAGCCGCATGGTCGGCCTTGTAATTGTTTCTCACAGTGCCGTTCTGGCAGAAGGAGTGCGCGAGCTTGCCCTGCAGATGACGCAGGGCAGGGTGCGTATTGCTCTGGCAGGCGGTGTGGATGATGCAGAACACCCCATAGGCACCGATCCCACACGTGTGATGGCCGCACTGGAGGAAGTGCAGGACGGTGACGGCGTGCTGGTGCTGATGGATCTGGGCAGTGCGCTGATGAGTGCGGAAACGGCGCTTGACCTGCTGCCGCCTGAAGTGACGGCCAATGTGCGTCTTTCGGCGGCTCCGCTGATCGAAGGTTGTATTGCTGCCGCGGTGCAGGCCGCGGCGGGTGCCTCGCTGGACGATGTTCAGGCCGAAGCGGAGTCGGCCCTTGCGGCTAAATCGGCTCAGCTCGGTTCGGCGGTGCCTGACACGGCTGCGTCTTCGGCCGGAGCTGCCGGTGCAGTGCCCGATGCCGCTGCGGAGCATGTCCGGACGCTTGCTGTGACGGTGCCCAACAGACTGGGGCTGCATGCCCGTCCGGCATCCCGCATTGTGGGGGCGCTGGCAGGGTTGGACGCCGATGTGCGTCTGGCGCATGGAGGGCATGTGGTCAACGCCCGTTCACTCAACCAGATAGCCACGCTGGCGGTGCGCCTCGGCGATTCCATCGAGTTCCGCGCAGCCGGTGCCGACGCACAGCAGGCGCTTGATGCCCTGCAGGCACTGCATGCGGCAAACTTCGGCGATCTGCGTGAACCGGAAGAAGGGCAGGCGGACAGCCATGGTGCGGCACCGGTCCGGCCTGCAGGTGCCGTAGCCGCCTCGGCCGGGTATGCAGCGGGACCGGCTGTGCGCTTCAGAGCGGCATTGCCGGAAGTGGCGGAAATTCAGGTTGACGATCAGGCGGCCGAAAAGCGTGTTCTGCAGGATGCTCTGAAGCAGGCCGCGGACGAGATTGCGCTTGTGGAAAAGCAGACGGCCGGAAACGTGGGCGGCGCGGAAAGCGAAATTTTCGGCATGCACCGGATGATGCTGCAGGATCCTGAACTGAGGGATGCCGCGCTGCATGAACTGGAAGAGCGCCGGTGCAACGCGGCGGCGGCGTGGCGGCGTGTCATCGTTTCCACCGCGGAACGCTACCGCGGTCTGGATGACGATTTCATGCGCGCCCGTGCGGCTGACGTGCTGGATGTGGGAGCACGCGTGCTGCGTATCATTACCGGAGAGGCTCCGCAGGGGCCGGATATCGCCGAACCCAGTGTGCTGCTGGCAGCCGATCTGGGGCCTTCGGACATGGCGCGGCTTGATGTGACAAAAGTTCTGGGTATTGTTACCGAACAGGGCGGTGCCACATCGCATGCCGCCATTCTGGCGCGTTCCATGGGTATACCCGCCGTGGCGGGGGCCGCAGCGCAGATAGCGGGCGTGACCGACGGCACTCCTGTGGGGCTGGACGGCAATACCGGTGAGGTATGGGCTCCGGCCGACGAACACACTGTGCAAAGACTGCGCGGTCTGCGCCGTCAATGGGAAGAATCGCTGCGCAGTGAGCGTGAAAAGGCCGCCGCACCGGCTGTCACCCGTGACGGCAGGGCTGTGCGGGTTCATGCGAATATCGGTTCACCGGCGGATGCGCATGCCGCTGTGCGCAACGGGGCCGAAGGTGTGGGGCTGTTCCGCACGGAGTTCCTCTTTCTCGACAGGCCTTCCGCTCCTACAGAAGACGAACAGACGGCCGCGTATACTGAAGCTGCTCAGGCTCTTGACGGCCGGCCGGTTATTATCCGCACGCTGGATATCGGAGGCGACAAGCCTGTACCGTATCTGCAGCAGGGGCAGGCGGCCGAAGCCAATCCTTTTCTGGGAGTGCGCGGCATACGGTTCTGCCTTGTGCATGAAGACCTGTTCGTGACGCAGCTCAGGGCGCTTCTGCGCGCTGCGGCGGACCACCCCGTGCAGATCATGTTTCCCATGGTGGCTCATCCGGGCGAGCTGCGGGCGGCCAGAACGTTGTTGGAAAAAGCCCGCGCACAGCTGCTCGCCGAAGGGCGTCCGTGCGGACATGATGTGCCCGTGGGGATTATGATAGAAGTACCCGCCGCGGTGGCTCTGGCAGATCAGCTGGCTGCTGAAGCGGACTTTTTCAGCATCGGCACCAATGATCTGGCCCAGTATGTCATGGCGGCAGACAGAGGCAACAGCGCTGTGGCGGCTTTGTCCGATGCCCTGCATCCCGCTGTGTTGCGCCAGATTCAGCAGACAGTGGAGGCCGGTCACGCGGCCGGAATTCATGTGGGCATGTGCGGAGAGCTGGCAGGCACGCCGCTGGCCGTGCCCCTGCTGGCCGCCATGAATCTTGATTCGCTGAGCATGAGCGGTCCGGCCGTGCCCCGTGCCAAGGAAATCATCCGGAGCATTGATGCCGCTGCGTTGCAGCCGCTGGTGGAACAGGTGCTGGAACTGCCCGATGCTGCGGCGGTGCGTAATCTGCTGCAGCAGGCCGCGGGGGAATCTGCGGACCGTGCGTGAGAGTAAGGCCCGCGGTGCTGACGGCGCAAGGCGTGCCGCCGGCCGGCCGCAGGATAACGGCAGGCGCGGTGCGCGTGGCCCTTTCCGGTTGCGGTAAATGTAAGAATGTTTTCTGACCCGCTGATGCGGGGGTGAACTGTAAAAACGCAGTCTGTTCAGGACTGCGTTTTTCTGTGTGTTCAGACTATGGGGCTGATGCAGGCGCTGCGGAAGGATTGTCGGCGGTGATGGCGCAAGGCATAACGGCAGGCCGCAGGATACTTCCGGGATGGGTTTAAAAAACGGCCCCGTGCTTGCACGGGGCCGACTGCGTATTTCAGATGGTTTCTTCGGAATACAGAAAACAGCGCACACGGTGTCCGTTTTCCAGTGTGGTGAGAGCCGGAGTTTCAGCGGCACACCGCGGTGTGGCCTCCGGACACCGCGGGTGAAAATGACAGCCCGATGGCGGGTTGAGAGGAGTGGGCAGTTCTCCCTTCAGACCTTCGCGCTGCGGAACAACGTCCACCGCGGCCACGGGGGCCGCTTTGAGCAGGATACGTGTGTAGGGGTGGCAGGGGTTGGCATACAGCTCGTTTTTGTCGGCCAGCTCCACTATGCGTCCCAGATACATGACGGCCACCCTGTCACTTATGTGTCTGACAACGCTCAGATCATGCGAAACAAAAAGGTAGGTCAGGTTGAATTCATCCTGCAGGTCCATCAGCAGGTTGATCACCTGTGCCTGAATGGATACGTCAAGTGCGGAGACAGGCTCGTCACAGATAATAAGTTCCGGCTGCAGAGCCAGTGCCCGCGCCACACCTATGCGCTGGCGCTGGCCGCCGGAAAATTCATGCGGATAACGCCCTATGTGGCCCGGTCGCAGGCCCACTTTGTCCATAAGGTAGCGTACACGGTCCAGCCGCTCGGCCTTGCTGCCCATGCCGTGTATGACCAGCCCCTCACCGATTATCTGGCCCACTGTCTGCCGCGGGTTGAGCGAGGAGTAAGGGTCCTGAAAGATGATCTGCATGCGTGCCCGCAGCGGGATCATCTGTTTGCGGGTCTGACGCAGCACGTCGGTACCGTCAAACATGACGCTGCCGCCGGTGGGTTCTTCCAGCCGCAGTATGGCTCGTCCCAGTGTCGACTTGCCACAGCCTGATTCCCCTACAAGGCCCAGTGTTTCACCGCGCAGAATATCCAGATCAACTCCGTCCACGGCCTTCACATGACCGCCCGCGCGGCGCAGGCTGCCTTTCACTTCGTAATATTTCTTCAGGCCCTTCAGCTCTACCAGAGCGGCGGCTGCGTTGCCTGTATCGGCAGTACTGTTCGACATTATGACTCCTGATCATCAGCCGGCGCAATGCCGGCGGCACCGGTTATTCCTGACACAGCCAGCAGCGTACAAGATGCCCGTCGGCTGCCGGATCAAGCTGGGGTTCTTCCAGACGGCAGCGGTCGAAGGCGTGTCTGCACCGGTCATGAAAGCGGCACCCCTGCGGCAGGTTGAGCAGCGAAGGAACCATGCCCGGAATGGTTTCCAGACGTTCCTTGTCCGCATGTGCGCCCAGTCCGGGGATGGAGCGCATGAGGCCGCGCGTGTAGGGGTGAAGAGGGTTGTTGAACAGCTCGCGGACTTCGGCCTGCTCCACCACCCGTCCGGCGTACATGACCACAACTTTATGCGCTGTTTCCGCTATCACGCCAAGATCATGAGTGATAAGCTGAATGGCGGTGCCGGTTGTCTCGCGCAGGTTATCCATCAGCTCAAGTATCTGTGCCTGTATAGTCACATCCAGCGCGGTGGTGGGTTCGTCCGCGATGATCAGCTTGGGGTTGCATGCCAGCGCCATGGCTATCATCACGCGCTGGCGCATACCGCCGCTCATCTGGTGCGGGTAATCTTCCACCCTGGATTCAGGAGAGGGAATCCCCACTTTTTTCAGCAGTTCAACCGACCTGTCGCGGGCGGCTTTTTTGCTCAGGTCTTCGTGCAGGATGAGGGTTTCGGCAATCTGGTCACCCACACGGAACACGGGGTTGAGCGATGTCATCGGTTCCTGAAAGATCATGGATATCTTGTTGCCGCGGACATGGCGCATCTGTTTTTCGGACAGGCTCAGCAGGTCAGTACCGTCAAACATGATTTTGCCGGAGACTATTCTGCCCGGCGGTTCGGGAATGAGCCGCATGACTGAAAGCGCGGTGACGCTTTTGCCGCAGCCCGACTCGCCGACAACTCCCAGTGTTTCTCCGGGGGTGATGGAGTAGCTGACATCACCCACGGCTTTGGCAACGCCTCTGTCGGTATAAAAGTAAGTCGAAAGGCCTTCGACGGAAAGAAGCGGTTCAGACATTGTGCCCCCTAATCGCGCAGTCTCGGGTCGAGCGCATCACGCAGCCCGTCGCCCAGCAGGTTAAAGCCGAGAACGGCCAGCAGTATGGTGATGCCCGGAAAGGTGACCACCCACCATGCGCGCAGAATCAATGCGCGGCCGCCGGCCAGCATGGCCCCCCATTCCGGGGTCGGAGGCTGCGCGCCCAGCCCCAGAAAGCTGAGGGCTGCCGCCTCTAGAATGGCGGAAGCGAAGCCCAGCGTGGTCTGCACGATGAGCGGCGCCAGACAGTTGGGCAGAATGTGCTGAAAAATAAGACGGAAGTCGGAGGCTCCCAGCGCGCGGGCGGCCTGCACATAGTCTTTGGAATATTCTTCCAGCACACTGCCGCGTACGATGCGGGCATAGCGCGGAATGGATACGATACCGATGGCGATCATGGCGTTTTCCAGACTGGGGCCTAAAAAAGCCACAATGACGATAGCCAGCAGAATGCTGGGGAAAGCCAGCAGAATGTCCATGACGCGCATGATGATGACATCGACCCAGCCACGGTAAAAACCGGCCACTGCACCGGCAATGGTGCCGAAAAACAAAGAGATGGATACCGATACCACCCCGACAAGCATGGAAATGCGGGCGCCGTGTATGAGGCGCGAAAGAAGGTCGCGGCCGAAATCATCGGTTCCCAGAAAAAAGCTCATGCTGCCTCTGGCATCCCATACCGGCGGTTTGAGCTTGTTGTACAGTGACTGTTCCAGCGGGTCATGCGGCGCTATAAGCGGGCCGAACAAGGCCAGAAATACAAATATGCCCACAATGACGAGTCCGGCCATGGCTGTGCGGTTTTTGTGCAGCCTCAGCATGGCTTCGACCAGAGGGGTGTGTGATTTTTCCTCTTGGGCAGCGGTGGTGCCTGTAAGTACCTGAGACATGACTACACCTTGATCCTCGGGTTGATGACAGCATACAGCAGGTCCACAAGCACGTTGATGAGCACAAACAGCGTGGCGATAAGCATGGTGCCGCCCTGTACCGCGTTGAAATCACGCGCATACACGGCATTGAGCAGCCACGACCCTATGCCCGGCCATGCAAAGATGGTTTCTGTAAGTATGGCGCCGCCCAGCAGAATGCTGAACTGCAGCCCGATGATGGTGACAATGGGGATGAGCGCATTGCGCAGGGCGTGCTTGTAGTGCACGGCGCGCGGCGACAGCCCCTTGGCTTTGGCGGTGCGTATGTAATCCTGCCGCAGCACTTCGAGCATGCTTGACCGGGTCATGCGGGCGATGATGGCCATGGGAATGGTGCTCAGGGTGAAGGCCGGCATGATGATGTGGTGCAGAGCATCTTTGAAAGCCGCCCAGTTGCCCTGAATGATGGAATCGATAAGGTACAGATTGGTTACAGGCTCCAGCGTGATGTCATAGGAAAGCCTGCCCGACAGCGGCAGCCAGCCGAGATTGACTGAAAATATGATCATCAGCACCAGCCCCAGCCAGAAAATAGGCATGGAAACCCCGATGAGCGACAGCACCATGGAGCCGTAATCGAACAGCGAATACTGGCGCGTGGCGGAAACAATACCCGCCAGCATGCCCAGCGTAACGGCAAATACTATGGCCACCAGCGCCAGTTCCAGCGTGGCGGGAAAATGTGTGGCTATCTCGGTGGTTATTTTTTCGTTGGTTCGCAGTGCGCGGCCCAGATCGCCCTGTGCCAGTCTGGACATGAACAGTCCGTACTGAACATACAGGGGTTTATCCAGCCCCAGCTGCTGGCGCAGTTCCGTCAGGGCTTTTTCGTTGGCACGCTCCCCCAGCATCATTTCCGCAGGGTCTCCCGGCACAAGGTGGATCATGAAAAAGACCAGCACGGATATGCCGAGCACTGTGGGAATGACCTGAAGCAGTCTTTTTATCAGAAAATGTAGCAATACTCTTCCCGTTGAATACAACGGCAGGGGCGGTTGCGCGCCCCTGCCGGTAGATGGTTCACATGTCGTGGTCTGCCTGTGGGGCTACTTCAGCCATACCTTGTGCAGGTATACACTGGTTGTCGGGTGCAGTTTAAAGTCCTGCACGCGCTTGTGCTGGGGCTGTGCCACGATGGAATGCGCCATGTTGATCATGGGAGCTTCCTGATGGATAAGTTCCTGCGCCTTTTTGTAGATTTCAATGCGCTTGGCCTGATCCGTGGTGCGCTTTCCGTCCACCATCAGCTGGTGATATTCTTCGTTTTTCCACTGGGTGCGCACGTTGGGGTCGGCCATACCGTCCAGCAGGATGGCAAGGAAGTTGTCGGGGTCGCCGTTGTCACCGGTCCAGCCCAGCTGGAACAGGTCCATGCCCGGATCCTGCGAACGCTGCTTTTTGAGGTAGGTTCCCCATTCCATGGTCACCAGTTCCACGTTTATGCCCACGGCTTTCAGGTCGGCCTGAATGGCTTCACCCACTTTCATGCCGCTGGGATTGTAGGGACGTGCCACAGGCATGCACCACAGGGTTATCCTGTCCTGTCCGGCGGCTTTCAGTTTGCCTTCAAAATCGGCTTCCTTCAGCAGCTGGCGGGCTTTTTCGGGGTTGTATTCGTAGTCGGTGATGTCATTGTTGTAGCCCCACATGGTGGGAGGAATGGTGTTCACCGCGGGAACACCCATGCCGTAGTAGATGTTGTCCACTATGGCCTGCTTGTTGACTGCATGGGCGATGGCACGGCGGATGCGCGCATCCTGCCAGAGTTCCTTGGTGTGGTTGAATGACAGGTAGCCCACGTTCATGCCGGGCTGGGTGATCACTTCAAGGTTGCCGTTGCTTTTTGCCAGTTCCACGTCTTCGGGGTTGGGGTACTGGCAGATGTGCACATTGCCGGACATCAGTTCGAGAAAACGGACCGAGTTGTCGGGAATGACGCGGAAGAGGACTTTATCGAGGTAGGGGGCGCCGTCCCAGTAGCCGTCGTTGCGTTCAAGGGTGATGCGGTCGTTTTTCTGCCACGAGACAAACTTGAAAGGACCGGTGCCCACGGGGTTGGTTATGTAATCGGCACCATGCTTGAGAACGGCGGTGGGGCTGACTATGTCGGCAAAGTCCATGGCCATGTTGGCAAGAAAAGGAGCTTCCGGGCGCTTGAGTTTGTACACCACGGTGTAGTCGTCTTTTGCTTCAATGGATTCGATGATGTCGTCCATTTCCATGGAAAGCCAGTATTCCGCAGCGGGAGCCTGTTCGGGCCAGCCCCACTGTTTGCTGAAAAATTTGGCTTTGCTTTTGTCTTTCATCTGGCGTCCGTGTGAAAAGACAACGGCATCGGCATTGAAGGGGGTGCCGTCGTGGAAGCTGACACCTTCGCGCAGATGGAAGGTATAGGTCATGCCGTCTTCGGAAATATCCCACGATGTGGCCAGCGAGGGGGTAAGCGCAGTGGATTCGGGCATAAAGCCCACAAGTGCGTCGTAGATGTTGTCGCACACCATGAACGAGTTGCCGTCAGTCTCATATGCGGGGTCAAGACCGGGGCTGTCTGCACCGCGGGCAAAGACCAGCGTTCCGCCCTGTTTGGGCGCCGCCAGAACAGACTGGGGGGTGAGCGAATAGGCTGTCAGTGCAACCGCAGCCAGCGTGAACAGCAAGAGTTTTTTCAGCATGCAAGCCTCCCGGAAAGAAAGATGGTTGTGTTCTGCCGTATGGTTCCCCGCCGCCTGCCGGGCAGACGGCGGGGTGGCGTCATCCGGTCAATTATATCACAAAAATGTGACGAAGGAAAGCGCCGCTGTCTAACCCCTTAGCTGAACACTCAAACTGCGGCATGCTCCTCCATTTCGCGGGCGAGCTGCATCAGCGGGTCGTAGATGCTCTGCAGACTGGGAATGTGCAGACACTCATCGCGTGAATGCAGGGTGTTAAAGCCTTCGGCACCCCATACAACGCCCGTGAGGCCGTTTTCGCCCAGATACCGGGCATCACTTGCTCCGTGGGCCTTGCCCGCCGTTGCACCGGACAACGCCAGCAGTCTTTCTGTGTAGGGGCTGTCTGCAGCCAGAAAAACAGGCACGGTGCGCACAATGCTGACCGTTCCCGAGACTGTTTTACGTATTTTGTCAATCAGTGCTGCGGGATCGTCATGTTCCGTCACGCGGATGTTGAACCAGCCTTCCGCCACGTCGGGCACCTTGTTGGTGGATTCTCCGGCCCGTATTCTGCCCAGATTGACCGTGCGGTGCCAGTGGTCCTCATTTTCTTCGGCAAACAGCGTTTTCAGCCTCGTATAGTCCTCCATCAGCAGGTCAACGGCGTTCACTCCCATCCACGGGCGGGCGCCATGGGCCGCCTTTCCCGTGCAGGTCAGCTTTATGTCGATGATGCCTTTTTCCTTGGTGATGACCTGCTGCGGATTACCGCCGTCCAGCGCCACCACATAGTCGGCCCTGATGAGTGGCAGGGCTTTGGCGGCGCCGTTCATGCCGCCTATTTCTTCGTCGCCGGTGATAAGCAGCCCCAGCGCCATGTCCTTCTGGCTGCGTCCGGCGGCCTTCAGGGCGTTCAGCCGGTCTCTGAACATGACAAGTCCCAGCGCCACGGCATACTTGTCGTCATTGGCGCCGCGTCCGTACAATCTGTCATTTTCCACACGCGGAACAAACAGGTCGTCCTCCGCGTCCACCACATCTATGTGGGCCATCAGCAGCAGCCCCGCCCTGCCTTTTTCGGGCAGCACCATAACGGAGGGAATTCCGTCGTGGTCCATGCGTTCGGCATGAATGCCGTTCTGTGCGCACCAGTCCATGATGAAACCGGCACAGCGTGAGATTTGCTCCGGTCTGGAGTGCATGCTGGGAAAGCGGATGAGATCGCTTGTCAGTTCGACAATGTGTTGCATAGAAGACACTGCGGACTCCTTTTTTATATGATATATGTGACAGGTGACGGCTATCTTGCGCGCGCAGACGGTCTTTTGGCAAGTCCCGCGCGCACTGCGCCGTGTATGTTGCATGCAAGGCCGCGGTGTGGGGTGTGCCGGCTGTTTTTTTTACCGGCGTTCCCTTGCCATGTGCACAGGGTATGCTTAACAGCTGTGCATTGTCAGGGGCCGCACAGTGTACGGGGAGCTGCACCGTGCAGGCCGCTGCCGGAAGAGGCGGACGGGCATCCGCCTGCTTCAAGCGGGCCGGCGTTTCCGGCATGATTCAACATCAGCGCGGGTGATCCGCAGAGGTAATGATGACGCTTCCTATTCTTGCTATTGTGGCAGGTCTTGTGCTGCTTGTGTACAGCGCAGACCGTTTTGTGCTGGGGTCTTCCGCCACGGCACGGCATTTCGGCATGCCTCCGCTGCTTATCGGCATGGTCATTGTGGGCTTCGGCACTTCCGTGCCTGAAATGCTTGTTTCACTTATGGCCGCCATGAGCGGAACCCCCGGCATCGCGCTGGGCAACGCTTACGGCTCCAATATAACCAACATAGGTCTCATACTGGGCGCCACTGCCGTTCTGGGACCTGTGATGGTCAGCTCTCAGGTGCTCCGCAAGGAGCTGCCCATTCTTATCGGGGTGACACTGCTTACCGCCGCACTGTTGTGGGACGGCTCGCTGGACAGGACCAATGCTCTGGTGCTGCTCGCCGTGTTTTTTGTTCTTGTGGGCTGGTCTGTTTATCAGGGCATGCATTCCACGCGCGACGCATTCGGGCAGGAGATGGAACAGCAGGCCGGTACGCAGCCGCTGGCGCTCAAGGCCGCACTGGGCTGGACAGCCGCCGGACTGGTGTTGCTCATTATCAGCTCGCGCTTGCTTGTGTGGGGTGCCATGAAAGTAGCCGTGGCGCTGGGTATGAGCGATCTGGTCATAGGGCTGACCATTGTGGCTGTGGGCACTTCGCTGCCCGAGCTGGCTTCTTCGCTGGCTGCCGCCCGTCGCGGAGAGCACGACATAGCGCTGGGCAACGTTGTGGGCTCCAACCTGTTCAACACACTGGCTGTTGTGGGCATAGCCGGAGCGGTGCAGCCCATGCAGGTGGACCCGTCCGCCCTGGGACGCGATCTGCTGGTCATGGGCGGCTTTACCGTGGCGCTTTTTGTCATGGGATACCCCGTGCGCCGCGCGGGCCGCATCAACAGGCTGGAAGGGGGCGCACTGCTGTGCGCATATGCTGCGTACACTGTCTGGCTGGTGGGCGTGGCAGGGCAAAGCGCCTGACAGCCATACCGGATATACAAAAAAGGAAAGGAGCTCCGGCTCCTTTCTTTTTTTGTAATGTGTCCGACATGATGCGCTGTCCCCGTTGACAGTATTACTTGCGGGCAGTAGTGTGAGCGGGTGTTATGTAAAGCGATTGCGTAACACCATGCGGGCGCAGGTGTGATGCGCTTTATTTTCTGCCACCAGCTTGGGCAGCCACACGCACAACCGGAGGTAACGGGTATGGTACATTGGTTTTCACGGGTAAACGGCAAGGGTGTTCTGCGGCGCGCCATGGTGCGCGGTGCGGTTGCATGTTCGCTTGTAGCGGCCACATACGGCATGGCACTGGCACACTTCGGCATGGTTATTCCTTCCGCTTCTGTGGCGGTGGAAAAAGATCAGGCAGCTCTCAGCCTTCAGGTGTCTTTTTCTCACCCCATGGAACTGCAGGGCATGGATATGGCCGCCCCGCAGGAATTTGCCGTGATTGCCGACGGCCGTAAAACCGACCTGACCGGCGGGCTGGAAGCTGCCACCGTCATGGGGCACAAGGCGTGGAAAGCTGAGTACCAGATCAAACGTCCGGGCGTGGCCCAGTTTTATGTCATCCCCCGGCTGTACTGGGAACCGGCCGAAGATTGTTACATCCAGCATCTTACCAAAACCTATGTGGCCAGCTTCGGCGAAGAGGAAGGTTGGGACGTTCCTGCCGGTCTGCGCACTGAAATAGTGCCGCTGACAAGGCCCTTTGCAAACTACGCCGGTAATGTGTTTCAGGGCCGGGTACTGATGGAAGGCAAGCCTGTGGCCGGTGCTGTGGTGGAGGTGGAGTATTACAATAAAGAAGGCAGATATGCCGCTCCCAACGAATATTTTGTTACGCAGTCGGTACTGACCGACGCGGACGGCGTGTTCACATATGCCGTGCCGTGGGCTGGCTGGTGGGGATTTGCCGCACTGAATACTGCTCCTGAAAAAATTGACTACAACGGCGAGAAAAAAGACCTTGAACTCGGGGCCGTATTGTGGACAGAGTTTCTTGAACCGATGAAAAAATAACGCTATGCACCTGACGAGTGCGGCGGCCGCACCTCCGGCCGCCGCACTTTTTTTACCGGACTGCGCAGAGGCGGAATGTCCGGTGCTTCAGCAAAAGGACGAAAGGCATGCACATATCGGAAGGGGTACTTTCAGCACCGGTTTTGCTGTGCGGTGCCGCCGTGGCGGCGGCGGGCATCGCGGCGGGACTGCGCAGGATGGACTATGACCGCCTGATGACCGTGGCGCTGCTTTCGGCCGCTTTTTTTGTGGGATCCCTCATCCATATACCGGTGGGGCCGGCCAGCGCACATCTTATTCTTAACGGGCTGCTGGGCGCAGTGCTCGGTTGGGCGGCCTTTCCGGCCATATTCACCGCACTGCTGCTGCAGGCCGTGCTTTTTCAGTACGGCGGGCTGACCATTCTGGGCGTGAACACGGCAACCATGGCTTCTGCCGCGGTGCTGTGCTTCTATCTTTTTTCTCCGCTTATGCGCAGGCAGGGGCGCTGGCGGCTGCTGGGCGGTTTTTGCTGCGGGGCGTGCGGCGTGCTGTTTGCAGGGCTGTTCACAGCGGCAAGTCTTGCGTTTTCTGATGAAGGCTTCCGCCATGCTGCCGGCATGATTCTGGTGGCGCATATTCCCGTCATGGTGGTGGAAGGCATCATCACCGCTCTTACTGTTTCGTTTCTGGCCCGCGCGCGGCCTGAAGTGCTGCATATGAATGCCGGAAAACAGCGTTGAGTGCACGGATAGAAGGAGGTGCAGATGAAATTGCGGACTGAATTGCGGCCGGGCTGCATATGCGTTGTCATGTTGCTGATGCTTACGGCGCTGCCGGCACAGGCGCATCGGGTGAACGTATTTGCTTATGCCGAGGGCGACCGGATAACTGTGGAGGCCGGATACAGCAAATCGCGGCCGGTTATGGGCGGCACAGTGGTGGTGGCCGACAAAGCCGACGGGGACGAGTTTCTGCGCGGCGTGACGGATGATAATGGCATATTTGTCTTTACCGTGCCGGATGCTGCCAAAAAAGAGAAAGCCGATCTGCGCATTACTCTGCTTGCCGGAGAAGGGCATCAGGACTCATGGATAGTGCAGGCCGGGGAATACGCTGCGGAGGCAGCGCCGCGTGATGCCGCAGCTTCCGGAGTGACGTATTCCGGCCGGGGCGCGGCGGGCAGCCGGCAGGCCGGTGCTGCCGCCGGCGCGCAGGGCGGCCATGTGAGCGTTGATGAAGCGCTGCTGCGGCAGGTGGTGGAAGAAGTTGTGGAGCGCAAGATTGCTCCCGTGCGCACCATGCTGGTGGAGCAGCATGAATCAGGGCCGGGGTTTGCCGACATTCTGGGCGGTCTGGGATATTTTGCAGGGCTGTTCGGCATTGCCGCGTATCTTAAAAGCCGCAGGCGCTGACCGGACCATGTATGTTTGATGAACCTTTCAGCCGCGGCACCAGCCTGTTGCATCGTCTTGATCCCCGCATAAAGCTGACCGCGGCTTTTGTGCTGTCGTGCATTGTTGCCGTGGCCGCCCGCCGCGATGTGGCGCTGGCGGCGCTGTGCGCGGCGGCTTTTCTGGCCGTGTGGTCGCGCCCGCCCGTGCGGCCGTTGCTCGGCCGTCTTGCGGCGGTGAATGTCTTTGTGCTGTTTTTGTGGGTCGTGCTGCCCTTTACATACGGCGGTGTGCAGACGGATGAAGGCGTATTCGCGGTATCCCGCGCCGGGGTGGACATGGCGCTGCTTGTCACTCTGAAATCCAACGCCATCGTGTTGCTTTTCATTGCCTGTGTGGCCACATCGGACGCGGCGGCTGTGGGGCATGCGTTGTGCAGGCTGGGGGTGCCGCGCAAGCTGGTGTTTCTTTTTCTTTTCACGTACCGCTATGTGCATGTGCTGCTGCAGGAATATGAGCGCCTGCGCACGGCTGCCCGGCTGCGCGGTTTTGTGCCCGGTACCGGACTGCATACATACGGTACTCTGGCCAATATGCTGGGCATGGTCATCCTGCGCAGTCTCGACCGGTCGCAGCGGGTGTACGAAGCCATGATTCTGCGCGGGTTTGACGGTCGTTTTCATTCATTGTGCACTTTACGGTTGCACCGGCGTGATGTTGTTTTCGGCTGCGGTGCGGCTGTGGCGGCCTGTATGCTTGTTTATGCGGAATTTGCCGGAGGACTGCATGTCATCTGAAACTGCTTTGCTGCAACTGCGCGGGGTCCGTTACCGGTATCCGGGAGCGGAAAATGACGTGCTGGCCGGTATTGATTTTGCGCTGCACCGCCATGACCGCCTCGGGCTGTACGGCCCGAACGGTTCGGGTAAAACCACTTTTCTGCATACCATAATGGGGTTGGTGTGCCCCCGGCAGGGTGAAGTGCTGTTCGAAGGACGCAGCGTCCGGTCGGAAAAAGACTTCCGCGCGGTGCGCAGCCGGATAGGCCTGTTGCTGCAGAATGCGGACGATCAGCTTTTTTGCCCCACCGTGCTGGAAGATGTGGCATTCGGGCCGCTCAATCTGGGCATGGCTCCTGAACGGGCCGCGGAACATGCGCGGCAGACACTGGCCGCGCTGGGGCTGAAGGGCTTTGACAGCCGCCTGACACACAGACTGTCAGGTGGTGAGAAAAAGCTTGTTTCTCTGGCCGCGGTGCTGGCCATGCAGCCGGACGCACTGTTGCTTGATGAACCCACAAACGGTCTTGATCCGGCAACACGCCTGCATATTATTGATATTTTGAACAGTCTGGACGCCGCTCTTATCATCATATCTCACGACTGGGATTTTCTGCACCGTACGGTGTCACAGTATCTTACTCTGAAAGCCGGACACCTTGTGCATGATCCGGAAATGGTGCCCCACCATCACGCACACGCCCACCCGCACGGGGGCGAACCCCACGCACACAGCTGACAGCGGCAGCCGCTCCGGTTTCTGTTTCAGTCAATGGATTCCAGATGCTTCTGCAGATAGCGGGTGCGCAGAGCCTGTATGGTGCCGTCCTGCTGCATGTGGCGCAACGCGTTGTTGACAGCCGGCATGAGCCGCTGCTCCGGTCCTGAAAGCAGCAGAGCAAGCGGGGTAAGCGCAGAAAAACGGTAGACGATGACCACGGCATGTTCCTGCTTTTCCTGCCACAGCAGCCATTCAGCTTCGTTTTCTTCCATGATGACAGCATCCACTCTTCCCGCCAGCAGCATATGCAGCCCGCTCAGTCCGCTTGTCACATCCACCCTGCGTATGGTGCGCCGCTTAAAGGCTTCTTCGTACTCTGCGGGAAAAAAGTACCCCAGCCGTGCGGCCATGGTTCTGCCAGCCAGATCCTGCGGCGAACGGACAGGAACGGCGCTGCTTCTGCGCATCAGGATTATATTGCCCGATTGTCCGACGGGCAGGCTTTCTGCCATGGGCAATGTCAGATTGGGGTGCCATGAACGCGAAGAACACAGCACTGCATGAATTTTTCCCTTTGCAAGCGAGCTCTGCAGGCGCGGTTTTGTCATGGGCAGGGTGATGAGCCTTGTCTGTATGCGCCTGAACGCCTCGGTGAACACGGCGGTACAGTATCCGGTCGTGCGGGCTTCTTCCGTGCCCATGATCCATGGGGGAGTTATGATTGCTCCGGCCACAATTGACCGCGGAAGCGGTTTTTCTTCGGCTGCGCCGTTCAGGGGCGCGCAGGCAATAAAAAACAGCATGATGCAGAGCAGTACCGGCAGACGGACGGCATGAAACCGGAGGCAGGGACATGAAGCAGTCATGAGGGGTAAAAAAAGGGTGCGCATGGGCCGCTGAGAATACACATGTAAGCGGCAATTGCAACAGGCGTTGCGGCACTTTTACTTTTTGATGTATAACGTGCTGCCGTTATTCATTGTCTGCACAGGGCGTCTGCTCAAGCTGCGCGCACCGGCCGGCGCAGCCGCTCAGAAACCGCATGCGTCCGGCACGCGGGCAGAAAAGGCAGCGTTATGTGGCCGGAGGCCAGACCACGCGGTTGAAGCCATCGCAGCCGCGTTCCGCAGTGCGGTGGTAACGTACGGCCGGTTTGCCGAACAACATGACATAGCCTGACGTATGGGCTTCGGGTATGCCCAGCCCGCGGGCTATGCGGGGGGCTATTTCGCTCATGGCCCAGGTGGCGAAACCGCACCACAGTGTACCCAGTCCGCAGGCAGCGGCCATCAGTTCAAAATACGTCAGTGCAACATGAACATCGGCCTGTGCGGTGGTGTTTGTGCGCGGCGCCGTTACCCACAGCAGATGGGGGGCATTGCGGAAAATGATGTCGGTCCCCGTGTCCCAGCGGGCCAGCGCGGCCTGAAAGAATGCGGTCTGCGGATGGCTGCACCCGTCTGCGAGAGCTTCACGCACGGCTTCCACGGTGTCATGCCGCAGTCTGTTCATGGTCTGCGGGTCATCAACAACAGTGAACAGCAGCCCCCGCTGATTTTTGCCCGAAGGAGCATGCGCCGCGGCGTCAACGGTTCTGCGGATGAGTGCGCTGTCCACCGCTTCGGGCAGAAAGCGCCGGACAGAGCGTCTGCCTTTCATCAGAATTTCAAGCGCTTCGGGTTGGGGAAAGCGGTTTTTGAGCGGGGTGCAGGATTCGGGTGTTACACCGCGGAAAGAAAGAGCACCGCAGGGACAGACGGTAACGCAGTGCAGACAGCCGATACAGCGTTTTTCCCTCCGCGGGGCAACGGCGGGTATGCCGTTTTCCATGCGGATGATGCCTGTGGGACAGTCGCGCGCGCACTCTGCGCACCCGATGCAGCGTTCTGTGGCTATGGTAATGTCCGGCACGGCTATTCTTCGATGGCGCCTATGGACATTTCCACCACCAGCTGCCCCTGAGGCGTGGTGAAGGGGATGGCGAGAATGGGTTCTTTGTTGACGTGGCTCAGCGTGTGATTTTTTCCGATGATGACCGTGGGGGTGGAAGCCTGAAACTTCAGCCCTTCGTTGGCAAGGTGCGCGCGGGCCTGTCCTGCGATCATGTTGGTCAGTTCGCCTACGGCATCGGCTATGTCATCGTTGATGCGTGAATACTCTTCGCCCAGCATGTTGCTGACGATGTGCAGAATGCATTTTTCTTCAAGCGTGAGCGAAATGACACCGGTGGCCTGGCCGTTGATGCCGATAAGGCCGGTAACATCACCCACGGCTACTCTTTTAGTGTTGATATATGGCTTGCCCGGCGTAGCCTGCACCATGGCCATGGTGCCCAGCACGTCAATGACTGCGCTGAGAAACGGGTTTATGAAGCGGACATCATATTTACTGCTCATGGCGAGTGAATCCCAGAACTGGGGCGCCGTGTCAAGTCTGGCGCCCGTCCGCTCCGCATCATGTGGTGCTGCTGCAGCGGGTTGGGGCAGAGCGGAGCGGCAGTGCGGCCGCTCCGTTTCTGCCTGAATCTGTTACAGAATGGCTTTGAAGAGTTCCTCGATATGCGAGTCGAAGAGTCCGACGATTTCCACAAGGTCATCACCCTGCAGGGGAATGCGTTCCCATGCTCCTTCTTCCATGCCGGGCAGCAGGTACATGCCCCCGGAAGATATTTCCATGGCATTGGCCATATTGTCAGCCAGCTGCAGAATTGAAGCCGCAAGCTGGTCCTGCGCCTGCGAAGGGGCATGGTGAAAAGCCAGACAGTCCACCATGGATGCCGGAAACTTCCATTCGGTAAGCAGCTGTTTGGCCACCTGCGTGTGGTCAAAGCCCAGATGATCTTCTTCGCTTTCCACCACCGGCAGCTGATTTTCGCGGGCGTAGAGCAGCAGCTGAACCGAGGCGTAAGGCATTTTTTTAAAGATTATCAGCCTGCCCACATCATGCAGCAGACCGGCGGTGAAAAATTTGTCGGCCTTCATGCCTTCTATGCGCGAAGCGATGAGCTTGGCAAACACGCCGCAGCTTACAGAATGCTTCCAGAAGGCTTTCATGTCGATGAGTTCCTGCGGGATATCCTTGAACACATTGATGGCGGATATACCCAGCGCCAGCGTGGAAACTTCTTCCACTCCCACTATGGCTATGGCGTGGCTTACATCCTCGACGGTGTGTGCAAGACCGTAAAACGGGCTGTTCACCAGCTTGAGCAGCTTGGCTGTCAGGCCAAGATCGTTGCTGATTTCGCGGCTGATGTCGTCAGCCGAGCTGTTGGGCGAATCGAGCACTTTACGGATGCGGAAGTAGATGTCCGGAAACGAGGCAAGCTGCGTTTCGCTGGAGACAAGCTCTCCCACGGACACGTCGCCCGGTTCGAAGTTGTCACGCAGGTATTCCAGATTGCGCGCGGTGCGGGCGTCCTCGTCGGGCATTATCCACCCTGCAGAGAGCGCTTTTGCCGTGCGGAAAACTCCGATGCGGTACAGCTGAAGCATGGCTTCGTTGTCCGGATCGGCATATGTGAAGAAATTTCTAACATAGTCCTCGCTAAGGGCCATGTGGTCGTTTGATGCGTTTTGGCTCATGCCGTCCCTCCGTGGCGGGGAAAATTGTCACTAGGCGTAAGCGGGAACATGGCGGTTCCTGCTTTCCTGTCCCGTGCCGCAACAGGCGGCTTACTCTTCCTTTTTGTAGCAGATGGCACCGGGCTTGGGCACGGGCCTGAACGCCGTGGAAAGTTTGTGTATGCTTTCCGAGTGGCCGAGGAAAAGGTGACCGCCGGGCAGCAGGTTGTCGTAAAACGCGGTGATGGCCTTTTTCTTCATGGCATCATCAAAGTAGATGATGACATTGCGGCAGAAGACAATGTGCGAGCGGGGTACGCGGCGGGTGGACGCAGGGTCGCTCAGATTGACGGGGCCGAATTGTACCAGCTTTTGCACGCGGGGCTTCACCTGATAGCCTGCATCAACCTTGTCGAAGTATTTTGCTATGATGCCTTTAGGCGTGGTGCGCAGGGCATAGTCGGTATACACGCCGGCACGGGCCAGCCGCAGCATGGCGGGCGAAAGGTCATTGGCCGTTATGCGTATGTTCCATCCGATGATGGACATGCCCAGCGCCTCGTGCAGCATGATAGCAAGCGTGTAAGGCTCTTCGCCCGAAGAACAGCCGGCGGACCATATGAACAGTTCCTTGCGGCCCAGTGCTTCCTGCTTGGCCAGAGTCTCTTTCAGTATTTCGTTCTGAAAGATGCCCAGCTGGCGCGCATCGCGGTAAAAACTGGTTTCGTTGGTGGTCACCTTTTCACAGATGACCTCCATTTCCGCCGCTCTGTTCTTGTCCAGCTGCAGATAGTCGTAATATTCTTTGAATGTCTTCAGACCCAGCTCACTCAGGCGCGCGCCGAGTCTGTTTTCAAGCAGGTATTTGCGTTTGATGGAAATACTGATGCCGGTTTTGTTGTAAATGAAGTCGGCCAGTTTTTCGAATTCTTCGTCGGTTATCTTGGCAGTTTTGCGCAGGCCGAGCTGCCGTGTGGGCAGTCTGCCGGAGGTGATGCCGCTGGCAAGCCCCCCTGTGACGCCGGCGGGCGCAGCCGTTGCTCCGCCACCGGTGCGCGTACCGGAACCGAGCTTGCTGGAGGAGAAAAGAGACATTGATTACCACCCTTTTGATAATTGGGACTCTGATTGTCTATTCTTTATAGCAAACTATGCTTACTATGCAACCGCGTCAGCGAGTATTCAATTATAGTCCGCAAGTTGTCCGTCAAAGTATGTGCACTCCGCGCGGGCAGGCCACGGCATACTGTGGCCTGCGGCTGTATAGTCTGATATCCGTGTTGCATCGGCGGCTGTGCATGCAGAAAAAAACACCGCATGTGCACGCAGACAGGAGCAAGACATGGATAGCACAAAAAATGACAACCGGAGCAGAGAAGCGCTTTTTTCCATAGAAGGGGTGAACCGCGAGTGGGCAGCCGTGCTTGACCTCGGGGTGTGTTCTTCTCTGCCCCGCGGGTACGAACTGACCAGCATCGACCCGTCTGATTTTTATCTGCTCGTGAGCGGCTCGCTTAAACTCTCCTGCCTTGCCGAAGACGGGCACGAGCGGGTGGTGATGATAATCGGCGCGGGTACACTTTTCGGTGAAATAGCCCACCTGCATCTTTCGGCCCTGCATCAGCACAGTCTGCGTACGCTGGAACCCTGCGAAGTTGCCCGCTTTCCCATGAAGCTGCTTGAGGATGAAAACTTTTACCGCTCTCATCCGCATCTTATCCGCAGTCTTGTTCATTCGCTGGGCATCAAGGCGGGGGCTTTTTTCGCCCAGCTTTTTGATTCGGGGCTGGTGGAGGTGGACGGCAGGGTGTGCCGGTGGTTGTACCAGCAGTGGAAACAGCACGGCTGCCGCAGGGTCTGCAGTCCGGGGCTTTCTCAGGGCGATGCCGCGGCCATGCTGGGCATACACCGCAGTTCGCTGTGCAGAGTGATCAGAGAGTTGCGGCAGGCGGGTATCGTGGGTAAATTTTCACGCCGGACTCTTGAGATCAATGATCCGCAGGCCCTTGCCGGACGGGCTTGTTCCGGCAGGCACATGACCTGAGGCTGGTAAGCCTGCATCCGTATATGTGTTTTGCTCCGCCGCCTCGGGGCAGCATTTTGGCAGGCCCTGCGTTTTTTCCCGCCTGCTTCTTACAGTGACATAACGCTGCGCACAGAATTGCGCAGCGTTTTTTGTTTGTGTCAGTCTTTTGCGCGTTCTGCAAAATTTTCTGCGTATTGTCTCTTGTGAGACAGAACTGCGTCCTCTGTTCGTGGTTATGTGAAAAACATCACATAGCGCGAAAGCGTCGTACGCGTACCCCTGACAGGCCGCGCGCGGCCATCTGGCCGGCACAGGGAACACGCTGCGGTGAGCTTTTTCACAATCAAGCAAGCAGAGGGTTTTTCATGACTTTTGACCGCAGTAAAATCAAAAACGTAGTCATGATCATGCTGGATACCCTGCAGTTCAACTATCTGGGCTGCTACGGCAACAAGCAGGTCAAGACTCCGAACCTGGACAGGTTCGCCCGTCAGTCCGTTCTTTTTGAAAATGCCTACAGCGAAGGGCTGCCTACCATTCCGGTGCGCCGTGCGCTGATGACCGGCCGCTTCACCCTGCCTTACGGCGGGTGGAAGCCCCTTTCCGGCGACGACACCACCATCACCGACATCCTCTGGGGGCGCAATGTGCAGACCGCGCTCATTTATGACACCGCTCCCATGCGCCTTGCCAAGTTCGGCTATTCCAGAGGTTTTGACTATGTGGATTTCTGCCCCGGGCAGGAACTCGATCATACCACCTTTGCCGACATGCCGCTGGATCCGGCTCTCAAGCCGGAAGATTTCACGTCGCCTTCCATGGTCTGGGACAAGGACGGCAACCTGATTGATGATGACAGCAAGCAATTGTTGGACGAGATAGGTTGTTTTCTGCGTCAGATGCAGCACCGCCGCAGTGACGCCGACAGTTATGTGGCCAAGGTGATGAACCGGACGGAATACTGGCTGCGCGAACGGCGCGACAAAAGCCGTCCGTTCTTCCTGTGGGTGGATTCCTTTGATCCGCACGAGCCCTGGGATCCGCCGTCAGTATGGGAAGGCACTCCCTGCCCGTACGACCCCGACTACGAAGGAAACCCCATTCTGCTGGCTCCGTGGACACCGGTGGAAGGACGCATTTCCGAACGCGAATGCGAACATGTGCGCGCCCTGTACATGGAAAAAATCACCATGGTGGATAAATGGGTGGGACGCATTCTTGATTCGCTGCGCGAACAGGGACTGATGGACGAGACCATGGTTGTGGTCATGTCCGACCACGGGCAGCCCATGGGCAACGGTGAACACGGGCACGGCATCATGCGCAAGTCGCGCCCGTGGCCCTATGAAGAACTGGTGCACGTACCTCTGCTTATGCACATTCCCGGTGTGCAGGGCGGGCAGCGCATATCGTCTTTTGTCCAGAATGTGGATGTGACCGCCACCATCATGGATGTGATGAATCTGGCCGACACCGAAGACGGTGTGTCCGATCATGGCATGAACACATTCGGCGCCGAGAGCATGCAGGGCGAAAGCCTGCTGCCTCTCATGCGGGGCGAGGCCGATTCTGTGCGCGAGTATGCCATTGCAGGATATTACGGCATGTCGTGGTCCATCATCACCGAAGACTACAGCTATGTGCACTGGCTTGTCAGCGAAGACGAAAAGAACCGCGCCGACTGCGTGGAAGGCGCCGACAAGGAAATGTCCGAGGAGATGTGGACCTGCACCGCAGGAGCCAAGGTTCAGATGCCCGAACATAACGAACTGTATGACAGGCGTACCGACCCCTTCCAGCTGAACAACATTGCCGCGCAGAAGCCCGAAGTGGCCGAAGAACTGCTGCAGAAGCTCAAGCTGGTCATTGGCGGGCTGCGCACGACCTAACTCCGCAAAATACCCTCGCCGCCGGCATGGTCTGCCGGCGGCGGATGATATCATATCAGAGGTGATTCATGTTTACTCAGCTTACCGACGCAGACTTTGAACAGGTACTGGCCGCCACAGCCTCCGGCGTGGTCATCTTTTTCAAAAAGCAGTGCCCGCACTGCAAGAACATGGAAAAAGTGCTCGAAAAGTTTGCCGCCAAAAATCCCGATGTGGCCCTGTTCAGCATGGACAGCGAGGAAAATCCCGCCACTGTGGAAAGGCTGGAGGCGGAACGGGCGCCCACCATTATTGTCATCAAGAACGGCGCCGTGGCCGCGCGCAAGGCCGGACTGATGAATCCCAAGGAAATGAAGGCGTTTTTCGCCGCGGCGTAGCCGTATTTGCATATGCAACCGCCCGCATTGTCCGGGGAGGGCATGCGGGCGCTCAAAAGAGATACGCATCATGAAAGAATCCAGACAGGTCGATATAGTCATTCTGGGGGGCGGACCTGCGGGCATGACCGCCGCCATTTATGCTGCCAGAGCAAGCCTGAATGTGGCCCTGCTTGAAGAAAGCGTCACGGGCGGGCTGGTCAATTCCACATATACTGTCGAAAATTTTCCGTCGTATCCGGCCATACACGGTATGGAACTGATGCAGAAAATGCGTGACCACGTGGACAGCCTGGGCGTGACAGTGGAGGAAGTGTGCGAAATAGAATCTGTTTCGCTTGCCGGTCAGGTGAAAACCGTGGAAACGGATGAGGCGGTGTTTCAGGCACGGGCTGTCATTCTGGCCACCGGACGTAAGCCCGTGCCGCTTGATGTGCCCACCGGCTGTGAACAGGTGCACCACTGCGCCATATGCGACGGCGCCGCTTACAAAGGCCGCCGCGTGCTGGTGGTGGGCGGCGGCAACAGTGCTTTTGACGAAAGCCTGTACATGCTGGGCATAGGTGTGGAGCACATAACGCTTGTGGAAAAAATGGACCGTTTTTTTGCCGCGCAGTCCACGCAGGACACCCTGCTGGAAACAGGCAGGGTGGATGCCCGTACGCAGACCGTGGTGCATGACCTGATAGTGGAGAATGACTCGTTGAAGGCCGCCGTGCTGGAGCACACCGGAAGCGGCGTGCGCGAGACGGTACCCGTGGACGGCGTGTTCGTGTTTCTGGGACAGAGCCCCAATAACGATCTGTTCAGAGACGTGGTGACCCTGAGCCGCGGCGGCTATGTAGTGGTGGACGAACATATGGCCACCAGCGTGCCCGGCGTGTTCAGCGCGGGTGATATAAACGAAAAGCACTACCGGCAGATAACCACGGCCATGGCGGACGGCACCGTTGCGGCGCTGGCGGCCGAACGCTACATCAGATCGTAACGGAGCCTGCTCATGTTCATATCAAACAAATCTCTGCGTAACTGGCTGCTGGTGGCGGGCATTGCCGGTGCCGGCGCTTTTGCGCTGCATAATCCCGAAAACCCCCGTCTCACCCTGTACTGGTTCGAGACCATTTTCGCCATTGCCGCATTCGCCTTTGAGCTGATGCCCATGTTTGCCACGGCCGTACTGCTGATGACAGCCTATGTGGTGACGGGGATCAGCTCACCCGACCTCGCCTTTGTGGGCTGGACAACTCCCATTCCCTGGGTGTGCATGTGCGGCATGCTCATCGGTGTGCTGATGGAGCGGACCCGCCTTTCAAACCGCATAGCTCTGCTGGCCATCACGCGCATCGGCACCACGCCCGTGCGGCTGTACATAGCCATGATCATTGCGGGGTATGTCATCGGAGCCATTATTCCCGATGTCATCACAGTCACCATTCTGTTCATGACCATAGCCTCGGGCATGTGCGCCAGCATGAAGCTTGAAAAAGGCTCCGTTGCGTCCACCACGCTTATCATGGCTGCTTTTTTCGGCGCCACTGTGCCTGCCACCAACTATCTGCCCAACAACGTGGGCATAGTGGGGCTGCTTATGGTCAAGGAAATGGGCGTGCCCATCGAATGGCTGGGATTTTTTGTGGAAAACGTGGCGTTTTCGCTGCTGGTGGCCGCAGCCTGCGTGGGGATACTGCATGTTTTCGGCTCGCGCGAACTGGGGCGCTACATGCAGCAGTGCCTCAGCCATGCGCATGACGAACTGCACAAGATGGGCCGTATGAGCCGTGAAGAAAGCAAAACCCTGTTGCTTACCGCGCTGGCGCTGGCCGCTTTTGCCACAGAACGCCTGCACGGTGTGCCCGGCTACTACGCTTTTGTGGGGGTGGTGCTGCTGGGATTCACGCCGCTTTTCAGCCTGCTGAAAAAAGAAGATGTCGAAAAAGTCCAGTTTTCCATCCTGTTCTTTATCGTGGGCTGCATGGCCATCGGTATTGTGGCGGGCAGTCTGGGCATACCGGCACTTATGGCGGCAGAAATCGTGCCGTATCTCAAAACTGTGGACAGTCTTTCCGCCACATCGCTGCTGGCCTATCTTACCGGTATTCTGGCTAACTTTGCGCTTACTCCCGTGGCAGCGGCCACCTCGCTCAGTATTCCTCTGGCCGAGATAGCCACCAGCCTCGGGCTGGAAATCAAGCCGCTGCTGTACAGCTTCTTCTACGGCCTTGATCAGTTTCTGTTCCCTTACGAACTGGCCGCCGCGCTTATAATGTTTGCCACAGGCTATGTGCGCATGCGCTATCTGGTGGCCATCATGGCGGTGCGCATGATCTGCGCAGCCGCCGCCGTGTGGGTGGTGGGCGCCACCTACTGGCAGTGGATATCCTTCTGACCGGTCACGGACACATGCGGCGGTATCATGCCGCCGCATGTGCCGTCCTGCCGGTAGGTTTCATACATTTTTCATAACATTCCGCAGGGCGGCACGGAACAGCAGCGCGGCTTTTCCGCCGGTCTTCACCCGTGTCCGCAGTGGTTCATTCAACAGGATATCAGGAACCTTCATCATGTCTTATAGAATGATTCTTGCGGCGCTGGCCGTGGTTCATATCGTCTGGGGCGGCGGATTCATCGTGCTCAAGGTGGTGCAGGAGCATCTGGCGCTGGAGCATATCCTGCTGGGCAGGGTTATACTGGCGTCGCTGCTGTACCTGCTGCTGTGGAAGCGGATTCCTTCTCCGTGCTACCGCAAGGGGGACTGGAAGGTGCTGCTTCTGCTTGCGCTTTGCGAACCGTTTCTGCTGTTCACGTTCGAGACTCTGGGGCTGCGTTACACATCGGCCTCGCAGGGAGGCATGATTGTCGCCTGTGTGCCTCTTACCGTGGCGCTGGGGGCCTTTGCTGTGTACCGTGAAAAAATCGGGCGGCGGTGTCTGGCGGGCATAGTGTGCGCGGTATGCGGGGTGGTCGTGGTATCTGCTCTGGCAACGGCGGGCGATCAGGCACCCGCACCGCTGCTGGGCAACTTATTTATTTTCTGCGCCGTGCTGGCGTCAACCTGTTATGCCCTCAGCGTCAAGCATCTGTGCGCACGCTATCATTATATGTACCTTGCCGGAGTACAGGTTTTCGGCGCCACGGTGCTGTTTGTGCCCGGGGCGCTCATGCAGCCGCTGCCGCCTGCACATGTGCTGTTCAGTCCTCAGGTTGCGGGGTCGCTTCTGTATCTGGGGCTGGGCATCACGTTTCTTGTCTATTTTGTCATCAACTACGCGCTTACACGCATAAAAGCCGCGGTGGTCATTCAGTTCGCCAACCTTATTCCGGTATCCACGCTGGTGTTCGCCTATATTTTTCTGGGCGAGCGGCTTTCGTCCGCCCAGTATGCGGGGGTGGGGCTGGTGCTGGCGGGGGTGCTGCTGGCGGGGGCGTCGGGATCGGGCGAGCTGAACACCGGAAAAAAGGAAGGAGAGGCACATGCGCAGAAGGCATGTGCCGCGGAAGGTGCCGCCGGAGACTGAGCACAGTGCGGCAGCAGCTGCGGCGAGTATTGACCTGCGGCGCCGGGGGTTGTACGTGCTTTTTCTGATGGTCCGGTATATGTCTGTCCGTGCGGTTCTGACCGGCATGCCCGCAGGAACCGTATGGGGGGAAAAACTTGCTTGCTCCGCAGGCGGGATATGGCGTATGCGTGAATCCTGTAGTTTATTTCAGTATCTGCCCGGGGCCGGCGGTTGCGGAGTCCGGGCGGCAAGCCCCCGCACTCTGTTGCCGGTGGGCGGAAAAGCAGGAGAAGGCAAGGTGTTGTCCGCTGCATGGACAGGTTCGGCGCCGGTGGAATTGCTGTCCTTTGCTCCGGCATATGGTACGGTACGCATCATGTCAGCCATGCATCATCGCCGCGGACGCAGCGGTGCGCTCCGCGTTCTGTCCGCCCGGCGTTTTTTCCGGGCAGTATGTACACACAGGGCTGTACACCGCATGGGGCATGTGCTCCGCGCCTGTTTTGCGCCGGATACGTTTTTTTCTTTGTTCCGCGCCGGTAGCGGCTCTGCCGAAGTCCGGCACGGCATTGTTCCGGCATATATATCTGCGTTTCACGGTCCGGCACCGCACACCGGTGCCGGCGTTTTCGTTCATATAAATGGATAGTCCAGGGAATATTATGGAAGTGATATCCTTACAGTCCCGGGATGCCGCGTTTGCCGCAGAGGTCGCCCGCCGCAGCGGGCAGAATCTGGCCACATGTTACCAGTGCGGTAACTGTACGGCCGGATGTCCGTATACCTTTGTGTACGACATTCCTGTCAGCAGGATCATGCGTCTGGTGCAAATGGGCAGAAGAGACGAAGTGTTGCGGTGCCGTTCGCTGTGGCTGTGCGCCAGCTGTCAGTCGTGCACCACACGTTGTCCCAATAACATTGATGTGGCCCGCGTGGTCGACGTGCTGCGCCATATGGCGCGAGAAGCAGGATACGCCACCGAAGGCGCTGTCAAAAGCTTCGGCGATGCTTTTCTGGCATCGGTGGAGCGGCATGGCCGTGTCTACGAAATGGGTATGCTGGTCAACTATGTGCTGAAGACCGGCCGTTTCTGGACCGATTATGATCTTGCTCCCACGGTGCTGCCCAAGGGCAAGATCGGGTTCCGGCCGCATACCATTCAGGGTGCCGGTCATGTGGCGGCCATATTCCGCCGTTTCCGCGAGCGGCAGCAGGAAGACCGGCAGGCTGTTTCCGCCGCCGGCCCTGCCGCTGAGAGCAAGGGAGGCAGCCGATGAGTCTTGCCACTGTAGCGTATTATCCGGGCTGTTCGGGCGGCGGCACGTCTGCCGAGTACGAAAAGTCGACTCAGGCCGTTTTCCGCGCACTGGGCGTGCGGCTGGAAGAACTGCCTGACTGGAGCTGCTGCGGTTCCACACCCGCACACACGGTCAACCATGTGCTTTCGGCAGCATTGTCGGCGCGCAATCTGGCCATTGCCGCCACGGCGGGCCACAGCGTGGTGACCACCCCCTGTCCCAGCTGTCTTTCCAACCTGCGCACTGCTGCGCATAAAATGGAAGATGCGGAATTCCGCAGTCAGGTTTCGGCATTGCTGCATGACGGTGCCGCTGATGCCGATGTTGAAACGGGAGCGGATGTCGACGTGCGTTCGACCCTGCAGATACTGGCGGAAGAAGTGGGTGCGCAGGCTGTGCAGGAAAAGGTGCGCAAGCCCCTGAGCGGCCTGAAGGTGGCCTGCTATTACGGCTGCATTATGAACCGGCCCCCCGGTCTGATGCAGTTTGACGACCCCGAACACCCCATGGCCATGGACAGGCTGATGGAAGCCTGCGGGGCCGAGGTGGTGCCTTTTCCGCTGAAGGTTGAATGCTGCGGAGCGGCATTCGGCATGCCGCGCCGCGATATTGTTTCCGAACTTTCGGGGCGCCTGCTGGACGCCGCGGCGGACTGCGGTGCCGATGCCGTGGTGGCTGCCTGTCCTCTCTGCCAGATGAACCTTGACATGCGTCAGGGACAGGTGAATGCGGCCCGCGGTTCGCGGCACGCACTGCCTGTGTTTTATTTTACCCAGCTGATGGGGCTTTCCTTCGGTCTTGCACCGGCGGACGTGGGCCTTGCCAAGCTGGTTGTGGACCCCGGCCCCTGCCTCCGCGCGGCAGGCGTGCTCTAACGCCAAGGAGATGAAACCATGCGCATAGGCGTTTTCGTCTGCCACTGCGGGAGCAACATCGCCGCCACCGTCGACTGTCCTTCGGTTGCGGAGACGGCACGGATGTTCCCCGATGTGGTGTATTCCACCGATACCATGTACGCCTGTTCCGAACCGGGGCAGGAGGGTATAGTGCAGTCCATTGCCGAGCATAATCTGGACGGCGTGGTGGTGGCTTCCTGTTCGCCCCGCATGCACGAACCCACCTTCCGGCGCGCGCTGGAGCGTGCCGGGCTGAACCGCTACATGCTGGAAATGGCAAACATCCGCGAACATGTTTCGTGGATCGGCAAAGATATCAGACGCAACACGGTCAAGGCCTCGGACCTGATACGTATGGCCGTGGAAAAGCTGCGCCATAACGCTCCCCTTACGCCCAAGCACTTCGAGGTGACCCGCAGAGCGCTGGTCATCGGCGGCGGCGTGGCGGGCATTCAGGCCGCGCTGGACTGTGCCGATGCAGGCATAGAAGTGATCATGGTGGAGCGCGAACCCAGCATAGGCGGCAAAATGGCCAAGCTGGACAAGACGTTTCCCACTGTGGACTGTTCGTCCTGCATTCTCGGTCCCAAGATGGTGGACGTGGCTCAGCATCCCAACATCACGCTGTACGCCGCTGCCGAAGTGGACGAGATAAGCGGCTATGTGGGTAACTTTGAGGTCAAAATCCGCCGCAGGCAGACCTATGTTGACTGGTCCAAATGTACCGGTTGCGGCCTGTGCATGGAAAAATGCCCCAGCAAAAAAAGCTTCGACCGCTTTAACGAAGGGGTGGCCACAACCACGGCCATCAATATACCCTTTCCGCAGGCCATTCCCAAAAAGGCTTCCATCGATCCCGACTACTGCCGCAAGCTGCAGGGTAAAAAATGCGGCGTGTGTGAAAAGTTCTGCCCCATGGGCTGCATCGATTTCGAGCAGCAGGAGACCGTGGTCACCGAAAAAGTGGGCGCCATTGTGGCGGCCACGGGGTACGATCTTTTTGACTACACGGTGTACGGCCAGTACGGCGCCGGAAAATACCCCGATGTCATCACATCGCTGCAGTACGAACGCCTGATGAATGCCTCCGGCCCCACCGGCGGCCACATCAAGCGTCCTTCGGACGGCAGGGAACCCAAGGAAGTGGTTTTCATCCAGTGCGTGGGGTCGCGCGACCCCGCCGTGGGCAGACCCTACTGCAGCGGATTCTGCTGCATGTATACCGCCAAACAGGCGGTGCTGACCAAAGACCACATCCCCGATTCCAACTCCTATGTTTTTTACATGGATATCCGCGCCCCCGGCAAAGGATACGACGAGTTTACGCGGCGCGCTCAGGAACAGTACGACGTGCAGTATGTGCGCGGCCGTGTTTCCATGATTTTCCCGCGCGGCGACAAGCTGGTGGTACGCGGTGCCGACACGCTGGCAGGCACGCAGGTAGAGGTTGAAGCCGACCTTGTGGTGCTGGCAGTGGGGGTTGAGGCTGCTCATGGTGCGCCTCAGCTGGCCGAAAAACTGCGTATTTCCTACGATCAGTACGGCTTTTTCATGGAGTCGCACCCCAAGCTGAAACCCGTGGAAACCAACACCGCCGGTGTGTATCTGGCCGGAGCCTGTCAGGGCGCCAAGGATATTCCCACATCAGTGGGACAGGGCAGTGCCGCGGCTTCCAAGGTGCTGACACTGTTCTCGCGTGAAATGCTTGAGTCGGACCCGCAGGTTGCCAAGGTTGATACGGCGCGCTGCGTGGGCTGCATGAAGTGCGCCATGACATGTCCTTTCGGCGCGGTGCGTGAAACGCAGGACCGTGCAGGCAATGTGAAGGCGGACGTGCTGGAAACCGTGTGTCAGGGCTGCGGCATTTGCACGGCAACCTGTCCGCACGGGGCCATTCAGCTGCAGCATTTCACAGACAACCAGATTCTTGCGGAGGTTAATGCCTTATGTCCGCCCCTGATGGACGAGAGCTTCGAATAGTCGGCTTTCTTTGCAACTGGTGCTCCTACGGGGGGGCGGATACCGCGGGTGTGGGCCGTTTTGTGCAGCCCACCGACCTGCGCATTGTCCGTGTTCCCTGCTCCGGCCGCATTGATCCGTTGTTTATTGTACGCGCGCTTATCAGCGGTGCTGACGGCGTGCTTGTATCGGGCTGTCACCCCCGTGACTGCCATTATGCAGCGGGCAACTATTATGCCCGCAGGCGGCTTGAAATGCTCAAGCAGTTTTTGCCGGTCACCGGTATCGATCCTGCCCGGTTCGAGTACACATGGGTGTCCGCTTCCGAAGGGCAGCGCTGGCAGCATGTGGTGACAACATTCACCAGCCGCATACATGATCTCGGCCCCGCGCCCAGAATGACAGGCGGAAACGGCTATGCCGAACTGGCCGACATCGAGCGTGCGGTGCAGGCCGGTCAGGGATGCCCCTGCCATCTCAAGGAGGTGCGCTCATGAGCGTGCTGCAGGAATTGAAAGAACAGATACGCGCCGCCCTGCCGGAACTCGACATGGTTCTGGGCTGGGAGCAGGGCTTTGACGCCCTGCACATGCGGCCTTTGTTTATCCGTACCGAAAAAGATCTTGAGCGGCTTGTGCTCAACCCGCTGTGCGTGCACAGCCTTGCCACCTATCTGCCGGGTCTGCTGCGCGGGGCCGGAAACGATAAAAAGGTGGGCCTTGTGGTCAAAGGCTGTGATTCGCGTGCGGTCATACAGCTGGTGCAGGAAAAGCTCATCCCCCGCGACAGAGTGGTCATGTTCGGCTTCGGCTGCAACGGCATAGTAAGCCTGCAGAAGCTGGAAGCCGGAGCACAGGGCTGTACCGGAATCGGCAGCGTGGAGTTTGCCGGCGACAAGGTTGTGCTTTCGGCGCCGGATACCAAGGTGGAACTGCCGTTTGCAGAGATACGCAGCGGTAAATGTGAAACCTGCCGGTATCATAACGCCATAGATGCCGATCATTTTGCCGGAGCCCGTGTGGAAGAGGGCGCAGTGCCCGCAAAGCATCCCACACTGGAAGAGTTTGAAAAACTGCCGTTGTCCGAGCGTTTTGCTTTCTGGCAGGAGCAGATGCGGCGCTGTGTGCGTTGTTACGCCTGCCGCAACACCTGCCCCATGTGCGTATGCCGGGACCACTGCATTGCCACGTCGCGCAATCCGCACTGGCTTACGCAGGAATCCAGCACCGCGGAGAACTTCATGTTCCAGATGATCCATGTGATGCACCTGACAGGGCGCTGTGTGGAGTGCGGTGAATGTGAACGCGCCTGTCCGCTGGATATCCCGCTTATGCTGCTGCGCCGCTCCATGAACGGAGTGGTCAGGGAGCTTTTTGCCTACGAAAGCGGTACCGACCCCGATGCCACGCCCCCTCTGCTTACCTATCAGGTAGAGGAAGAGACCATTAACGAGCGAGGCTGGTAATGAGCAGACAATTCATCAGCCATGACAAGATGACCGCGTGGCTCGACGCACTTTCACGCGACCGCGCCGTACTGGTGCCCATGGACGACTGCGGCACGGTGACGTTCCGCCCTTATGTGCCCGGGCGCAAGGCGCTGCTGGACAAGATGCCCGTGCGGGCTCCGAAGGAAGGGGTTTTTCCGCAGACGGAAACTTTGCTGCGCTTTAAGTACGACAAGGATCCCGAAAATCTGGACAGGGTGAAAGTGCAGGTGCGCGAAGTCCTGCCCACACAGAAGGCTGTGGTGGTGGGAGGACGTCCCTGCGGCGCCCGCGGGCAGCTTATTCTTGACCGTGTGTACAACTGCGACACCATGCGCGACCCGTACTACGTAAGCCGCCGCGAAAACACCCTGTATGTTACCGTGGCCTGTACCAGCGCCGAGAGTACCTGCTTCTGCCACAGCGTGGGCAGCGGGCCGGATGATTCCGAAGGTTCCGACGTGCTGCTGGTGCCCGTAGAGGGCGGTTATGTGGCTGAAGGAGTGACGGAAAGAGGCCGTGAGCTGCTGGCGGAAGGCGACTTTGAGTCTGCCTCGCAGGCACGCATGGACGAGGCCGGTGCCGTCATCAGCCGCACCCGCGGTCAGCTGGGCGAAGCCCATGACTATTCAGACGCGCCCCGCAAGCTGCTGGAGCGGTTCGACGATATGGACTTCTGGAATGAACAGGCAGCCATATGCATAAGCTGCGGCGCCTGTACCTACCTTTGTCCCACCTGCTACTGCTTTAACATGACCGATGAACAGTCTGGTCTGCAGGGCAAACGTCTGCGCACCTGGGATACCTGCATGTCGTTCGAGTTCACGCTGGAAGGCAGCGGGCACAACCCCAGACCCACCAAGGCTCACCGCCTGCGCAACCGCATGGGCCATAAGTTTGCCTATTACCCCGAACTGCACGAAGGGCTGATAGCCTGCTGCGGGTGCGGCCGCTGCATCAAAAGCTGCCCTGTCTCGCTGGATATCCGCGCCGTGGTGCAGGCCGCACAGAATCATAACGCAGTCCCTGAAGAAGCCGAGGAGAAAGCCGATGCATAACAACCCCAGCCTGCCTGCTCTGGCAACTGTTTTGGAGGTTGTGGAAGAAACGCCCAACATCAAGACCTTTCGTGTCCGCTTCAACGACGAAAGCCTGATGGAGTCGTTTTCCTTCATGCCCGGTCAGGTGGGGCAGCTTTCCATATTCGGCGTGGGTGAATCGACGTTTGTCATCAACTCTTCGCCCACGCGCATGGATTATCTGCAGTTCAGCGTAATGAAGGTGGGCGAAGTGACAAGCCGCCTGCATCAGCTGAAAGCCGGTGATACCGTGGGCGTGCGTGCGCCGCTGGGCAACTGGTTTCCCGTGGATGAAATGAAAGGAAAAGACGTGGTGTTTGTTGCGGGGGGCATAGGTATGGCTCCGTTGCGCACACTGCTGGTCTATATGCTGGACAATCGCGCCGACTACGGTAAGATCACTCTGCTGTACGGCGCGCGCTCTCCCGTTGATCTGAGCTTCAAGTACGACGTGGAAGAGTGGATGGCGCGGGATGATCTGGACGTGGTGCTTACTGTGGACGCACCTGCCGAAGGCTGGGAAGAATCCGCCACGCGTCGTGTCGGGCTGATTCCCAATGTGTTGCTGGAACTGAACCCCGCGCCGGAAAACTGCGTGGCCGTAACCTGCGGCCCGCCCATCATGATCAAATTCACCCTGCAGGCGTTGAAAAAGCTTGAATTCGGGGATGAACAGATCATCACCACTCTTGAAAAACGCATGAAGTGCGGCGTCGGACTGTGCGGCCGGTGCAACATCGGCACAAAGTATGTCTGTGTCGACGGACCGGTTTTCCGTTACTCTGACCTGAAGGACTTGCCTAACGAACTCTAGCCCCTTGAAGGAGGCATCATGGCGGACCTGTTTAAAGCCGGCGACATCGTGCGCGCTGCGGAGGAAATTGAAATCCGCGGCGAAGACTTCTACCGCCGCCTTGCTGCGGCTTCGGAAGATGAAGAAGCCCGCAGGCTGTTTCACTGGCTGATGGAAGAGGAAATGGCCCACCGTGCCATATTCAAAGCCATGGGTGAACGCATTGCCCCTGTGGAACTGCCCGCATGGGCCGATGAGGCTGACTACCTCATGTATATGCGCTCGCTGTTGGACAGCCATGCCCTGTTCCGTCCCGACGCTGTTCCGGCAGAGCAGCTCGGCCGTGAAACTGCTCTGCGCATCGCCATGCAGTTTGAAAAGGATACCATGCTGTTCTTTGCCGAAATGCGTGACTTTGTGCCCGAAGCTGAAGGCAGGCATATCGACGCGTGCATCGCCGAAGAGCGCAAGCATCTGAAGCAGCTTATGGCAATGCTGCGCAAATAGACGTCATGGTGCGCCGCACCGCCGCAATCTTGCTGCGGTTCTGCGCGGCGCGCTTTTTGTCAGATGAACGACGCCCCGCGGCATTATACCGCGGGGCGTTTTTATGCATATGCCCCATGCTTCCGCCGCGGATGCATCACTGCCGGCCGTGGCCGTCAAATCCGGAGAAGAATAGTATGAAACAGGCCATACTGCGGGCCATTGATGACTTTGCACGCGGGGTGCGCCCTGCGTTTTATAAAACGCCCAGACGCTGGTATCTGGTACATCGGGGCAGCCTGTATCCGGCCAAGGCCATATGGGCCATGGCCACGGGACAAGGTAGCGCGGGCAGCTTCAACACCCGTGACGCACGCGCCGGACTGGCAGAGGCCGGTTTTGCTGTGCGGGCTTTTGAACCGGAATCCGTGCAGTGGCCCGATGAAGATGTGCGCCTTGCCATCAGGCAGCTGCAGCAGGCTGCGGATACAGACCCCGGCGATGATGCGGCGGAAACTCTTTGCCCGCCTGGCATGACCGTGCGCGAACAGGCTGTCTTCCGGCGCAGTCCCGTGGTCGCTGCCAGAGTGCTGCTGCGTGCCGGTGGCTTCTGCGAATGCTGCGGGGCCCCCGCACCGTTTGTCAGCCGTGCAGACAACCTGCCTTATCTTGAGGTGCATCACGTCCGGCCGCTGGCAGAGGGCGGCGCGGATACTCCGGCCAACTGCATGGCGCTGTGCCCCAACTGCCACAGGCAGTTTCATTACGGCATCAAGCCGCCGGTATGTGCATTATCATCGTCGCGCTGAGGGAACGGCTTTGATGTAGTGCAATCTTAGCCGTACTGTCATTCTGTTGTCACCTTCCGGGGACATATCCTTGCCAGCCAATGCGGCAGTGCCGTTTTTTTTTATTTGTTGTCAGGCAAGGAGAATTCACATGCGTCCGTCTTGTTTTCAGCGTTCCGTAAGTGTTGTCTGTATGCTGATGACGCTGCTGGTCTGCGCGCACAGCGCAGCCGCGGCAGAGTCTTTTGCAAAGAAACCCGCAAAATATGTTTTTCTGTTTATCGGTGACGGCATGGGCCTGCCGCAAAAGCAGGCCACAGAAGCGTTTACAGGCCGTCAGCTGGTTCTCGATTCTTTTCCGGTGCACGGCATAACCACCACCCCCGCCGCCAACAGGTTCATTGTGGATTCCGCTGCTGCGGCCACGGCCATGAGTACCGGTCAGCTGACAGATGTGGGCATGATAGGTATGGCGCCGGACAAGACAAAAGTGAAGACCATTGCCGAAATGGCCCGTGAAAAGGGCATGAAAGTGGGCATTGTTTCTTCTGTCTCCATTGATCATGCAACTCCGGCTGCGTTCTACGCTCACGAGGAAAGCCGCAACCTGTACCATTACATCGACCATGCACTGGCTTCGTCCGGATTTGACTATTTTGCCGGTGGAGGCATCAAGGACCCCGCGGGCAAGCGTAAAGGCGTGGAACCGCGCGGCAATGCCATGGATGCCATTAAAAACGCCGGATACAAAGTGGTGACGGACCGCGACGAGTTTTTGAAGCTGAACCGCAAAGACGGAAAGGTGTTTGCGTACAACAGCTGGCTGCAGGATTCCGGTGCGCTGCCCTATGCCATGGACAGCCGCCCGGGCAAAGATATCACTCTGGCAGAATTCACCGCCAAGGGCATAGACCTGCTGGATAACAGCAAGGGCTTTTTTATGATGGTTGAGGGAGGTAAAATTGACTGGGCCTGCCATGCCAACGATGCCAAAGCAGCCATTATGGATACTGTGGCCTTTGACGAGGCCGTGGCCGAGGCTGTCAGATTTTACAAAAAGCATCCCGACGAGACCCTGATTGTTGTGACGGGCGACCACGAATGCGGCGGCATGACTCTGGGATTTGCCGGTACGGCATATGAGTCTGATTTTGACGTGCTGAAAAAACAGTATGTCTCGTTTCAGTATTTTGCCGATGATGTGCTGAAGCTGTTTAAAAAAGAGCATCAGGGTTCGCTGGCGTTCAATGACCTGAAGCCCACCATCACACATTACTTCGGGCTGCAGTTTGCAGGCGACCATGCAGACCCCATGTATGTGCAGCCCCACGAGCTTGCCCAGCTGCAGGATGCGTTCGTCAAGTCTGTGGCGGGCGATTCCATGAAGCTGAACGATCCTGTTTCCGTCAACCTGTACGGCGGATACGATCCTCTCATTGTCACTATAACCCACCTGCTCAATAACAAGGCCGGGCTGGCGTGGACATCCTTCTCGCATACAGCGGTTCCCGTGGGAACAACCGCCGTGGGCCGCGGTGCGGACCTTTTCGGCGGATCGTATCACCAGACGGCCATTGCCAAAAAGATCATGACGGCCATGGGTGTGAAGCCCCATGTCTATGTGGCGGCCAACTGATCATCTGACTGTTGCAGAAACAAGGGCGGCGCGGCCTGCGGGCTGCGCCGCTGTTTTACATGCCGTGCGCGGCTTATGTGGAGAGAACGCTATGCGCAGCAGACTTGACGGGGCCATGGTGCTGTTGTTTGCCGTGTTGTCCTGTGTGTTGTGGATGCTGCCCACGGGATTTGATGCGCGTATGGACACATCGGCCATACGGTGCAGGGGCAGGGTGCTGTCTCAGGATTCCGGCGGGCTGCAGCAGCACACACTTATCAAGGTGGGGTATCAGGCTCTGGAGGTTGAAGCGCTGGACGGGCCATATGGCGGGCAGCGGTTTACCGTGCTCAATCAGTTGCAGGGAAGGATGGATCTGGACAAAGTTTTTTCTGCCGGAGACACAGCCCTGCTGGTGATAACACACAGGAAGGACGGCAGTGTGGACACCGTGGTGGCGCAGGATCATTACCGGCTGGGGCTGCAGGGCGCGCTGCTGTGCGTGTTCGGCCTGCTGTTGCTGGCTTTCGGCGGATGGACAGGGGCCAAGGCGCTGCTGAGCTTTGTTTTTACCGGTCTTGTATTATGGAAGCTGTTTGTGCCGCTGCTGCTCAAAGGGGTTGCCCCGGTGCCGCTGGCTTTCGGCGTTGTGGCGGTGCTGACGGCGGTTATTGTGTTTCTGGTGGCCGGTATCAGCCGGTTGGGGGTGACGGCCTTTCTGGGCGCCATGCTGGGGGTCGGGGCCAGTTCTCTGCTGGCAGTATGGGCGGCCGGTGCGCTGAAGCTGCACGGTGCCGTTATGCCCTTTGCAGAGACCATGCTCTATGCCGGATACGCTCATCTGGACATTACAGGTATTTATGTGGGGGCTGTTTTTGTTGCCGCTTCGGGTGCGGTAATGGATCTGGCCATGGATGTGGCCGCAAGTCAGCACGAGGTTGTTTCGCGTCATCCTTCCATCAGCACGGCAGAAGCTTTTATTTCAGGCATACGCGTGGGCCGCGCTGTTGTGGGGACCATGACCACCACCTTGCTGCTGGCCTATTCAGGTGGTTTTGTCACGTTACTTATGGCATTCATGGCTCAGGGAGTGCCGCTGGCCAACATGTTCAACATGATTTACGTGTCAGCCGAGGTTGTTAAAACTCTGGTGGGCAGTCTCGGGCTGGTGCTGGTGGCGCCGTTTACAGCGCTGGCAGGTGCTTTTATCTATACGCGTGTTCCGGTGCGGTCTGCCGTGTGCAGCAGAAAAGCTGCGGTGGTACCGGTGCCGCCGGCTCCGCTGCAGCCCCATAGCTGATGCCCTGCTGAACGGCTATGATGTCCTTATCTTTCGGGCATGGGCAGGGCTGCTGTCCGGCAGTTGTTTTGTCTGCGGCATGTACTGCATGGCTTCTGTCGTTCTGCCGTGCAGGCTGTCGGCGACAATGACCTGCCTTTGTCCGGTAGTCTGCTGTGTTCCGCCCGGCCGTATGGCATACTGCAGCCTGTAATGCTGAAAAAGGGGCGCATCCCGAAGGATGCGCCCCTTGTCTGGTATGGAAAGCGGACTGAGCTGTCAGTCCTTAGCTGCGCAGAATGGCTTTGGCAAATTCGTCCTGCACGTCGGTGATGAAAGGAATTCTCGTTTCCTTTTCTGTTTCGCGGTTGCAGGCCGCAATGTCTTCGCGCGAAATGCAGGAAAGTTCAAACTTGCGCGCACCTGCCATCAGCTGCTGCAGGCCGGCACCCAGTTTGTCGACCATGGACCACATGGCCACGGCGCCGAACGGAATGTTTTTCATTTCGTCTTTGCCCACCTTGGACTGCACGTCATACCATCCGGCAAAAATCTGCTCGGGGGTGGTGCCGAAGTCCGTCACCGTGCGGGGCAGTTTGTCCCAGTTGCCGCATACGGCTTCACGGCGTTCGGGGCGCAGTACGCCTTCTATGTTGGAGCCGAGGAAGCCGGGTATCATCATGGCGCGGCCCATGCAGATAAGTTTGGTATACGGTGCGCCCAGTGCCAGCGCCTTGAAAATCTGGCTGGATTTGGCAAAACCACCGGCAAACGACATGTCTACAACACGTTCACCCTTGGCTGCCAGCATCGAAGCATATTCATAGGCTTTTGCATGCAGCAGGATGGAGGGGACACCCCAGGTTTCCATCATGTCCCAGGGGCTCATGCCGGTACCGCCGCCGGAACCGTCGATGGTCAGCAGGTCGAGACGGGCTTCGGTGGCAAGCTTGATGGACATGGCCAGAGCCTGCATGCCGTACGAACCGGTTTTAAGAGAAAGACGTTTGAATCCGAGCTTGCGCAGGTAGTCAACGGAGTTCATGAAGTTTTCACGAACCTGCTCCCACGTGCCGAGGTTGGTGTAGCCCAGACGGCTGTGACGGGCAAAACCCTTGATGGCGCCGGACTTGAAAGATTCCTGAACTTCCGCACGGGAGGGGTCGGGGTCCACAAGGTAACCGCGCTCCTGCAGGAACAGAGCGTAATCAAGGCTTTCAACGATGATTTCACCGCCGATGTCTTTGGCTCCCTGTCCCCACTTCAGCTCAAGAATGACTTTGTCGCCGTATTTTTCGGCGATGTATTCGGCCACGCCGTTACGGGTATCTTCCACGTTCATCTGAACGATGATGGCGCCGTAGCCGTCGTAGTAGCGCAGATAGGTGTTGATGCGGCGCTCAAGTTCCGGCGCACTGGTTATGCGGCCGTTTTCCAGTGAAGATTTGCGGTCCACGCCCACCACGTTTTCACCGACCACAATGGGAATGCCGCACAGTGCGCAGCCCACGGCAAAAGAGTCCCAGTATTTCGCGGCAATAAAGGTGGAACCCAAAGCGCCGGTCATCAGCGGGAAACGGCATTTGGTCTTTTCGTCGGCGCCAAAGCTGGTTTCCAGCGAAGCATCGGTGAAAAGCGCATCGCCGGACTGAGCTTTGCTGCCGTTTTCACCCATGCCGTGGGCACCGTAGTTGTAGCCCTGAATGCGCAGAGAATTGTATGAAACGCCCACATGTGTGGTGTTGCCGCTGCCGGCGGTAACCAGCCCGAAATCGCGCGGGTACAGGGTGTCGCGACCTTTAAGGCATGAAAGCCACGTTTCGCATTTACCCATGCAGTCTGCGCGGCACAGGCTGCACAGCCCGGATTCGACAATATTGCCACGGTTAGTGGTGCCAAGCACGTCATTATTCTTCACGGGGGTATTCATAAGGCCTCCATAAGGATGATTTCGCTGTAAGGCAGCCCATATAGCGTGTAACCGCTCGGCGGGGCAAACAGGAAATGAAAAAAATATATGATTTATATTTTTGGCAATGTATGAATTTGTTATCTGTTTTTATAAAAAAGCATATGTGATTATGGAAATTGATATTTTAACTTTCAAATTTTTTGAGAAAAATGCAATGCATTGATTGCGGTAGTCAAAGTTTGCTAGTCTGTTAATTTTCTGCGTGTATGATTTTATATTGTGTTATCATGCATTAGGCTATTCAAGCGTTCACTTTTGTCATGATACGTTTTAATATTTATAATTTTATGTTTTTTTGACATAAACGTCAAAAAAGCCTTTTTTCGACAAAAACACATTTTTTTCATTTTTTTGTCAGCAGAATTCCAGATTCCGGACTTGCTACTGCAAAAAATTGCAATTTTGTTCACAGGTGTCTCTGCGGGGACAGGGATTTTTCAGGCAAAAAAAGAAAGGCGCCCGCCGTAGCGGGCGCCTTGTGCGCTGGTAGGCGCAACGGAAACTTACCATTCAGGAGCGAAAAGCTCGAAGAAAGCTTTGGGGTGGGCACATGCGGGACACAGGTCGGGAGCTTCGGATCCCTCGTGATTGTATCCGCAGTTACGGCAACGCCACACCGCGGTCTGAGGCCGCTGGAAAACGACATTTTTTTCAATATTGTGAGCAAAGGCAAGGAAGCGGCGCTCGTGGTACTGTTCGGCCACGGCAATGTTCATGAACACCTTGGCAAGCTGATCAAAGCCTTCTTCTTTGGCAATGGCGGCGAATTCAGGGTACATTTGCTCGTACTCATGATGTTCGCCTTCGGCTGCCGCAAACAGATTGTCCAGTGTGGAGCCGATGACGCCTGCGGGGTATCCGGCAGAAATTGTCACTTCACCGCCTTCAAGAAATTTGAACAGGCGCTTGGCGTGTGCTTTTTCATGCAGGGCGGTTTCTTCAAACACATGTGCAATCTGCACATACCCGTCTTTGCGGGCCTGACCTGCAAAGTAGTCGTAACGGTTGCGGGCCTGAGATTCTCCGGCAAATGCGGTCAGAATGTTCTTTTCAGTACGGGTTCCTTTCAAGGATTTCATTCAGATTTCTCCTGAAGATGAGTTGGTTGAACAAGTTGTTAAGAAAGCTTCTATTCAAGAATGAGCAGCTTGTCAATAATTATTCCTGACAAGCTGTTTTCTTCTTTATTGCCAGATAGCAAGAAAACAGGAAAAGGGCAAAATAACCGCTGCCGGTGCCCACTGTGCCGGAATGTCGTAAATAAAATGTAATTGGACAACGGGAGACTGTTGACCTGTGCACAGGATGAGGCTATAAGGCCCTTCTCATTTGCCAGCATAGCTCAGTTGGTAGAGCAGCTGATTCGTAATCAGCAGGTCAACAGTTCAATTCTGTTTGCTGGCTCCAGAAATTTCAAGGCCTGACGCGGGTTTCCGCCGATCAGGCCTTTTTTCGTACTGTTCAAAATCAGTCTATTTTACGCATTTTTTTACGCGCGAATGCGTAAAATTTGCTGTAAGCTGACACTCTATTTGAGAATTTTGCCATTTCAAAATGGGAAATTCGAGAGTTAAAATTTGGTGCCCCGGTCGGTATTCCGGGGCACCTGTTTTTAGATTGTATTTTTGAGAGGCTCACGGGCCAATGCTGGCTCCCATGTGGCGCATCGTTCATCTTGCCGCATTGTATGCAAGGTGCCATCTCTTACAAGCCATGTGACGGCCTGGGTGAGAAGGCGCACCCCCATTGGCCCCAGAGAGCGCCGCCACAAGGTCTGTGGGGTATCGTTCGGCAGAACATGGCACCAGTCTTGGCAGACAATGTCTCCGGTATCAACACCATCGTCCATCAGATAAACAGAGCCACCGGCTATGGGATCACGCATGGCCAGCGTCCAGTGGATTGCGTTACGCCCGCGGTGCCTTGGGAGCAGCGACGGGTGATAGGCGAGAATCCCGTGTCGGGCTTTGAGTAAAGCCCCCGCACCGATATAACGATGGCAGTGGGCTGCCACCATGAGGTCGCAGTGCGGCAGATGTTTAAGGTTTGGTATGACCGGAACCCCCGTGTGTTTTAGGGCAAGCATAAAGCGGTCATCAGTTTTTTCCGGTGAAGCGGCCACAATACTAAGGGCCGGTATTCTGCCTAGCGCGTGCAAAACCTCTGTGGCCAACCAGCCTTGTCCTAAGATGGCCACCTTCATGGGCGATCTCCCATGTAGCGAAAGCCCTGTACCGCCCGGAAGTGACCTCCATAACCCGATTT
>NZ_AXWQ01000015.1 GCF_000482745.1 Oleidesulfovibrio alaskensis DSM 16109
CTGACAGAATTTTTGCCAGTATCTTCAACGGGGCACCTGATCATTACGGGCTACCTGCTCGAATATACCGGCCCCAAGGCGGAATCGTTTCAGGTCGCCATACAGCTTGGAGCCATTCTGGCCGTCGTGTTTCTTTATAAGGAACGCTTTGCCGCCCTGTTTCGCTTCGGTACCGGTCACGGGCGGTTTTCCGGATTGCGGGGGTGGTACCTGCTTGCTCTTACCTCTGCCCCGGCCAGCGTGCTGGGCCTTTTGACACACAGCTTTATCAAGGAGCATCTTTTCGGGCCGGTCACTGTGGCATGGGCGCTGGCTGCAGGGGCGCTGTACATTCTGGCTGTTGAGCACAAAGGTGAAGGAACCCGTTACGAAACGCTGGATGATGTTTCTCCCGCGCTGGCTCTGGGAATAGGCATGTTCCAGTGCCTTGCTTTGTGGCCGGGGTTCTCACGGTCGGCGGCAACCATCATGGGGGCTCTGCTGCTGGGCAGCCGGCGCCGGCTTGCTGCGGAGTATTCGTTTGTCGCCGCTGTACCCATCATGTTTGCCGCCACAGGGTACGATATGTACAAATCTTATTCTCTCTTCTCTCCTGCGGACGTTCCTTTCTGGGCTGTGGGGATGCTGGTGTCTTTTGCTTCGGCATGGGCGGCGGTCAAAGGCTTTATCCATCTTGTGGGGCGGGTCACATTCCGTCCTTTTGCCTGGTACCGGCTTGCGCTTGCCCCCGTCGTGCTTCTTTTTTGGAGCTGACGTCGAAAAACTGCTTGCAAAGCTTGGTGTTCTTGTATAAACACTGCCTCCGTCGCAGCAATACATACGTGGCGAGGTAGCTCAGTTGGTTAGAGCATGCGGCTCATATCCGCAGTGTCGGGGGTTCAATTCCCTCCCTCGCTACCACGTATCACCCGGTAGAGTCCGTAATACAGCGGGTTAGCGGCGATCAGGCTTTAAAGGGCGAATTTGTCTGCAACAGGCATTGACATTCGACATAAAAAAGGCCACAAACCAACTCCCGCAGGAACAGTCCTGCACACATGGCGAGGTAGCTCAGTTGGTTAGAGCATGCGGCTCATATCCGCAGTGTCGGGGGTTCAATTCCCTCCCTCGCTACCATGTTTATCAAAGCCCCTTTCACGGGGCTTTTTTCTTTTTGTCCGTTCTCAGCTGCCGTCCGCTTCCGCGCCGTCTTGTCCTTACGTTATTTACCCTCAGTTGTTTTATGCCGGAATATCATTTCCGCCCTGCTGTCAGCTATCTATATTGATGGCATGATTGCTCCTGATTTCAAGCCGTTTTTTTTAAAGAAAAGCAGAAATTCCTCAGGCGTGTTCACAGCCTTTCTCACGCTGTTCATTCCTGCGGTGTTTCTGTCTGCTCTGGCCATCGCGCTTTTTCTCTATGCGGATATGCAGCACCGGATCGATCTGGAAAAAAGGCAGGAATCCGCCAGCGTGAGCAGCGCATATGACGGTATTTCCATGGAACTGAATATCGTTTTTCAGAGTATACTGAATGCGCTTAACAGAGGGTCTTTGAAGGAATACGCCGCGGTTCCCTCCTCTGAAAATTTTGCACGTCTGGTCTCTGACATGTACTCCTTTGCACTGGATAACAATCAGTTTGACCAGATTCGTATGCTTGATCCCGCAGGCATGGAACTGCTGCGCATCAACCGGAGTGACAGCGGGCCTGTTCTGGTCCCCGAAGAGAATCTGGCTGATAAATCAAGGCGCTATTATTATAAAGATATTATGGAGCTGGCTCCTGACAATATCTACATATCACGTCTGGACCTTAATATTGAAAACGGTGTGGTTGAAGTCCCCTACAAGCCTATCATCCGTATCGGGACAAAGCTGCTGGACAGAAGCGGCAAACTTCTGGGTATCATGGTTTTTAATTACCTTGCGGATAATATGCTGAACGGCGCCTGGATGCTGCGCAGCTCCGATCAGGGTGTGCTGATGCTGCTGGATCATGAGGGATACTGGTTGCAGTCGGATACCCCTTCGCAGCACTGGGGGTTCATGTTCGGTGATACGCTGGGTATTAATTTTGCCCAGCGGCATCCGGGGGTCTGGCAGCAGATGCTGCAGACGGGCTCCGGGCAGATCGCCACCTCTGACGGGGTGTTTACGTATGCAGCCGTCGCGGCCTCTCCGGCTGGCCACACCATCTATTCCTACAAGCAGATACATGTGCCGGATAAGTATCTGCGCGACTGGTTCATTGTTTCCTACATGCCTTTTCCGTCCATGACGGAGTTTTTGTGGGCGGAAGGACTGCCCTACTCCATGGCATTTTTTCTTGTATGTCTGCTGAGCATGGTCGGGACATTCATGCGGGCTGGTTTTCTGCAGGAGCGCAAAGAGGCGGTGCTTGCTTTGCGGAAAAGCGAAGAACGTTTCAGAGGGATTGTCGAAACTTCGCACGACTGGATATGGGAGATGGATCTGAGCGGGTGGATTACCTATTCAAGCCCGCGCATACGGGAAATACTGGGATACAGTGTGGAAGAGGCATACGGGAAGCGTATTTTTGACCTTATGTCCTACAATGATGCCCGCACCGCATGGGGGCATTTTATGAAAGCAGTGGAAAACGCCGCCGCCGTTGAACACCACGAAAACGCTTTTCAGCATAAGGCCGGCCTGCGGGTGGTGCTGGAATCGAACATGGTGCCCATGGAAGGTGACTCCGGAGAACTGCTGGGCTTCAGGGGCATTGCTCGGGACGTTACGGAAAAGAAGATTGTTCTTTCCCAGCTGGAAACGGCGCGTAAAGAGGCTGAAAATGCCAGCCGGGCCAAAGGAGAGTTTCTGGCCCGTATGAGTCATGAAATCCGCACCCCCATGAATGCCGTCATCGGCATGTGCCATCTGGCGCTGAAAACAGCACTTACGCCTAAGCAATTTGATTATCTTACAAAAATACAGTCTTCCGCCAATTCGTTGCTCGGGGTCATTAATGATGTTCTTGATTTTTCAAAAATCGAGGCCGGCAAACTGGATATGGAGCGCGTGCGGTTTAACCTGGAAACCACTTTGACAAATGTGGCCAGTGTCAATTCCATTGCGGCATCAGATAAAGGTCTGGAGTTTCTGCTTGATATGGGCAAAGACGTCCCCCTTGATCTTGTGGGAGACCCGCTGAGGCTGGGGCAGGTACTGACTAATCTGGTAAGCAATGCCATCAAATTTACATCCAGTGGAGAGGTCATTGTTTCTGTCAAGCTTGTTAAAGGCTCTGGTGAAAAGTCCCGCATCCGTTTTGCCGTCAAAGACAGCGGCATAGGCATCAGCAGCTCTGATCTGGCAAAGCTGTTCAACCCGTTTTCTCAGGCCGATGGCTCGATTACCCGAAAGTACGGCGGAACGGGGCTCGGGCTGAGTATCAGTAACAAGCTTGTCCAGCTGATGGGCGGCGAGATGCATGTTGAAAGTGAACCCGGCCGCGGCAGCATTTTTTCTTTTGAGCTGGAGTTTGAGCGGCACAGAACAGATTCCGCCGCAGAGCACCTTTCATTTACCGGTCTTGAAGGCACTCGGGTGCTTGTGGCCGACGACAACTTTACATCGCGCGCCATTCTTAAAGAGGTTCTGGAGTCCCTCCGCTTTGATGTGACTCTTGCAGAATCAGGTGAAGAGGCGGTCGATCTTGTTCAGAAAACAGCCGAACCCTTCAAGGTAGTGCTGCTTGACTGGCGGATGCCCGGTCTGGACGGTCTGGCGTGTGCACGGCATATCAGGCAGCTTGATCTGCCGGTGCGCCCCACCATTCTTATTATTACCGCTTACGGACGTGAAGAGGTTCTGGGTGAAATTCCGTCAGAGATTATTGACGGGGTGTTGCTCAAGCCTGTTGCCAGATCTCTGCTGTTGAATACCATCCTTGATGCCCTTCCGGAATACAGCAGCCGCCCCGAGCAGGAAAGCCGCATTATCCAGATAGATACGGCTCAGTTACGGCAGGAGCTGGCAGATACCAGCGTGCTGGTTGTTGAGGACAATAAAATCAACAGACAGATCGCCAAGGAACTGCTGGAAGGTGTCGGTGTGCGCGTCACACTGGCGGGTGATGGGCTTGAGGCTTTGGCTCTTGTGGAAAACTATGACTTTGATCTGATTTTTATGGATATCCAGATGCCCAGAATGGACGGGCTTGAAGCCTGCCGGCGTATCAGGCAGTTGCAGCACAAAAAGCAGCCACCGGTCGTAGCCATGACGGCGCATGCTCTGGCCGGCGACAGAGAGACCAGCCTGCGTGCAGGTATGAATGATCATATAACCAAGCCGATAGACCCTGATGAGCTGTATGCTGCGCTGGCAAACTGGATAAAACGGAACCATGCCCCAGAAGGGGCGGACGGCATTGCGTCTTCTGCCGAGATGGAACTGCCGCAGCCTGATGACGCTGGTGATGATGCGGATCAGCCGTATTCTTCAAGATATGCAGATGCTCCCCTGCTCGATTTTGAATCGGGGCTGAAACGGATCAAAGGGAACAGAAAGCTGTACAACGGGCTGTTGCGAGAGTTTGCGGATGAGTTTGCAACATATCCGCAAACCATAAGGCAGTATATCGGGCAGGATATGCCAGATGAGGCAAGACGGGTTAATCATGCCCTGCGCGGTGTTGCCGGTAATATCGGCGCCAAGCGCCTGTACAATATCTCAATTGAAATCAGTGACTGCCTTAAGGAACAGCTGCTTGAGTGCGCGCCTCTGGTGACGGAACTGGGCAGCAGCATGCTTATGACGCTCCGCGAGATAGAGCATTATCTGGAAACACTTGAAGCGGAATATGCCCCTGAATCCGGTCATGTATCTTCAGAGGGGCTTGCGGAACAGGTTGAAAAGCTGCGTGCACTTCTTAAAGTGCATGATACGCGTGCACTTGAATCTGTTGAAGGCTTGAAAAGCGTTCTGCAGGGCAGTCAGCCGGATATATACGATGATCTTGTCCGCGCGCTGAATAAGTTCGACTTTAAGGCTGCGCTGAAGCTTCTTGACCGTATACATCTGCAAACCGAAGAGAACGGGATGGTGCAATGATGAAAAGAACCAACCGGATTCTCATAGTTGATGACAACCATGTGAATATTCTTATCCTTAAGCAGATTCTGGAACAGGAGCATCAGGTGTTTGCTGCTGTAAACGGATACGAGGCTCTTGAACTGGCCTCGGGGCCGATGAAGCCCGACATTATTCTGCTGGATGTGCTGATGCCTGAAATGGACGGGTACGAAGTGTGCCGCAGATTAAAGGAAAATGACGAGACGCGCGATATTCCTGTTCTTTTTGTAACTACACAGGGAGAAGAAGAGGATGAGGCTGCCGGTCTTGCTCTGGGGGCTGTGGATTACATAGTCAAGCCGGTACGCCCTTCCATAGTGCTTGCGCGGGTACGGAATCATCTGCAACTGAAGACGCATCAGGATCAGCTGGAAGATCTGGTGCGGGACAGAACCCGTGAGCTGCAGCTGACTCAGGATGTGACTATTTTTTCATTGGCCTGCCTTGCCGAAATGCGTGACAACGAACTTGGTGGGCATTTTAAGCGGACGCAGAACTATGTCCGCCTGCTTGCTTCCGCCGCCAAGGCCAAAGGTGCCTATAAGGAATATTGGCGTCAGATTTCTGTAAGTATGCTGCACAAGTCTGCCCCCCTGCATGACGTGGGCAAGGTTGGCGTACCCGACAATATTCTGCTGAAGCCGGGCAAGCTTACAGAAGAAGAATTTGCCATCATGAAGCTGCATACGGTGTATGGCAGGGACTCTCTGGAGCGAGCGGAGTCGTTGCTGCAGTACAAGTCTTTTCTGAGCGTTGCCAAAGAAATAGCTTATTCGCATCACGAGCGGTGGGACGGCCGTGGCTACCCTGAAGGACTTGCCGGCGATGCTATTCCCGTTTCGGGCAGGATTATGGCTGTTGCCGATGTGTATGACGCACTTATCAGCAAAAGAGTGTATAAAGATCCCCTTCCCCATTCCACTGCCGTGCAGATAGTGCTGGAGGGCAGCGGCAATCATTTTGATCCTGTGTTGTGTGAACTGTTTGAACGACATCAGGAAGAAATCCGCGCCATAGCCATCGCAGACGCAGATCTGGAAGAAGAGCGTGAGGCATTGAGGAGATGACCGTTCAGGGCGGTGCCATATGATACATACCGCAGAACGCTTTTCCGTGCTTTGTGTGGATGATATGCCGGCCAATCTTGCCGTTCTTGATGGTATCCTGCGCGACGAATACATTGTGCTTACGGCTACCAACGGGCACGATGCACTGGAAATCGCAACGGGAGACTCTCCGCCGGATCTTATCCTGCTGGATGTGGTGATGCCTGGTATGGACGGGTATCAGGTTTGCCGGACGTTAAAAAAAATACCGGCTACTGCGGCCATTCCGGTTATATTCGTGACATCACTGGATGATGAGGGCAATGAGGAAAAAGGGTTCAGCCTGGGGGCTGTGGATTACGTCCAGAAGCCTTTTTCTCAGCTTGTCATCCGTGCACGGGTAAGAGCGCATCTGGTGATATACCGCACTCAGCGCATTCTTGAAAAGACAGTCAGAGAGCGGACAAGAGCTCTGGAACGTGCAAAAGAAAAAGCTGAAGAAGCCAACAGAGCCAAAACCGTTTTTCTGGCTAACGTCAGCCATGAACTGCGCACTCCGCTTAACGGAGTGCTGGGGATGGCACAACTGCTCTCCTCCACTTCCATGAGCGGTGAACAGCGGTACCTTCTTGCCAGCCTGAAGCAGTCGGCGGGCAGGCTGGGGTCGCTGGTTTCCGACATCCTTGAACACTCGAGCCTTGAAGCAGGAATGCTTCGTCCTTCCCAAGATAATTTTGTTCTGAAGGAAGCTCTGGCTCCGCTGATAAGGCACTTTGGTGCTGTGGCGGATAAAAAAAATATTCTGTTCACGCACACAGTGCAGGATGGTGTTCCCCGCACGCTTGCCGGAGACCGCGGGGCTTTGATCCAGATTCTGCACAATCTGCTTGATAACGCATGCAACTACACCTCTGTCGGGACTGTGGATCTGCATGTTGCTCTCTGGACGTGCGAAAATATCTGCACAGCCGACAACCGGAGAGCTGTCTGGTTGCGTTTTGATGTGCGTGATACAGGCAGTGGTATTCCGGAAGCCAAGGGGGGGGATATCTTTGCTCCTTTTTCCATCGCGGAGCATTTTCTTACAAAGCGTTTGGGCGGGGCCGGTCTGGGGCTGGCTGTGGCCAGACAGCTGGCAGAGCGTGATGGCGGGGAAATCAGCTTTGTCAGCAAAGAAGGTGTGGGCAGCACCTTCAGCGTGGTTCTTCCCTTTTTGCTTCCCTGCTGAATGCCTGTTCTGGCATCCATTTTGCTACTTCCCTGCGGAATGCCCTGAGGGGGAAATACATGCAGTGTCGGTCAGGAGGTAGCTTCCGTGCCTATAGATGGCGCTTTTAACCCGTTAGCCAGAATGATGCACATTTCGCACAGCGAAAGGGCGCATTCTGCCGGTGCAGACGATAATGCGCCTCCTGCCCGTCCGGCCGAAAGTCTGGCCCGTCTGACGGACAGAATCAGTCTTTCGGCTGTGGACCCCGCAGTGCGCCGGCAACTGGAGGCCATAGCAGAACAGGGGGGGAGTCTTGCTCCGGTGCTGGAAAACAACATATCTCAGCTGCAGGATGCCTTTATTGATGGGTTGCGCAGTGCTTTGACCAGCGCAGGTCTGAGCGTTGATGAAAAGGTAACTTTGCAGCTGCAGGACGGAGAGCTTGCCGTGCTGGGCGGCCATCCGGACAAGCACAAGCTGGACATGGCTGTTGCCGCCGTTCCGGAACTTAAAGAGTCTTTTACTGAAATCAAGGCGCAGGCCGAACTGGTGCGGGATTTGAACAGCATACAGGCTGCTGTCAACGCCAGCGGCAGACACGAGAGGTATCTTGCTCAGTCATCTCTGGGCGGAAGAGACTTCCGGGTGAGCCTCAGGGGATCCATGTCTCACTTCTATTTTGCCGGTTAACGTTTTCCCCCTTGCCAGCCGCTCTGTTAATGGCTACATGGTGTGTGCAGCCGGACAGAATCCCTTCTGTGGCCGGTAATATTTTGTTTATGAAGGGGGCGCACTGGTTTCGACGGGGATAAAGAAGCCGGAGTGGCAGGTCGAGGCGCCGCTGGCCTCGTTAAAAGCGGCACAAATGTAATTGCCAACAACGATTACGATTACGCAATGGCAGCCTAATTAGGCTTGCCGCACTGATTGGCTGACGTCAGATACGCCGACCAGTGACAAACTTATCCGACTGGCACCCAAAGCCGTCTGTCGCAGCGGGTGTAAGATTTTTTAAGACAGACTTGCCGCCGGTAGCCCGATCAGGGGCATCATCGGATGGCGAGCTTGAATACCTGATCTAAACCTGTAGAAGCTTCGAGTGGACTGTTCTCGGACGCGGGTTCGATTCCCGCCGCCTCCACCATTTCAAAAAGACAGACCCGTCCACTAACCGCGTCCGGTTATGGGGCGGGTTTTGTTTTTCTGCGTATTGTCAGCGACTTACGTCGCTTTCAGGGTGTCGGTACTGCCGCCCTGATCACTCCCTTTTCGGGAAACTTGTCATATCCCGCTTCTCTTTCGCCTCGAAATTCTCCGCATTCTTACCCCCAATCTCCGGACCTCGTCCGGTGTCCTGCATTTTTTCCTGCAACCGCTGTTCGGCGATCTCGTCGGCAAACTGGTTGATACTCTTCATGATTCCGTCAAACAGGTCGTTGATGTCCATGGTCGGTGCTCCTCGTTGTGGTTTATGCCCTTACTTACCGGAGAGACGGAGAAAGTGTCGGGCGTCGGTTGAATTTTTTGGTGATGGCCTTCTCTGGGGACTTACTTACCGGGCGGAGGCGGGATGTGTCGGAAAAGTCCTGCAATTGGCCATATTTCCTGTTTTCTTCTTGTCTTTATGGGTGTCCAGGGTTATCTTTCTTTATCAATTTTTCACTACGAATCTCTTCCGAACGGTGAGGTTATGGATAAAATCGACAAATGGCTGACCATTGATGAACTGGCGGGCTACATCAAGATGAGCCGGACCAAGCTCTACGGCATGGCCCAGCGCGGCGAGGTTCCCGCCTCCAAGATCGGCAACCAGTGGCGTTTCGACCGGGAGGAGATCGATCAGTGGATGAAGGCGCACGCGACCGGCAAAGGGGGTTCGAAGGCATGAGCGCACTGGAAATCAAACGTGACGAAAAGAAGGGCAAAATCTGGAGCCATGTGCGCAGCAAATGGCTGGTAGAAACACCCGAAGAGACGGTGCGCCAGGAATATTTGCTGGTGCTGGTCAACGAGTACGGGTTTTCCCTCGATCAGATCGCCGAGGAGATGGACCTGACTGGCCGGGGTTCCGCTTCCGCCCGCGCCGACTTTGTCCTCTGGCGCACCGCCCAAGACAAGGCCGACGACAACGCCCCTTTCATCATCGTCGAATGTAAATCCGATAACATCACCATCAAACCGCAGGATTACGGCCAGGGTGAAAACTACGCTCGCATCTGCGGCGCACCGTTCTTCGTCACCCACAACTCGCGGGAAACCAAATACTGGCGGGTCAAGAAAGACAAGGTGCCCGGCTACACGGAGGAAATCGAGAACATTCCCCATGGCGATGCCTCGGACAAGGACATCGAGGAACTGCTCTCCAAGCTCCGCGCCTTCAAGGAAAAAGAGTTCGCCGACCTGCTGCACAAGTGCCACAACATCATCCGCAACCGAGAGAAGAAAGACCCGGCAGCCGCCTTCGATGAAATCGCCAAGGTGCTGTTCATTAAGGTCTATGTGGAACGCTCCCTGCTCACCCGGCGCAATAAGACCAACCTCTTTACCGTCGATGTGTTGAAAGGCCAGATCGCTGAAAACCCGCTGGACAACCTGTTTCAGGAGACCAAGCGAGCCTACGCCGCCGACAAGATTTTCGAGGACGACGAGCGCATCAACCTCAAGCCCGCCACCGGCGAGGCCATCGTCAAGGAGCTGGAGAAATACAACCTCTCCGATACCAGCGAGGATGTGAAGGGCGTCGCCTTCGAGCGCTTCCTCGGCCGCACCTTCCGGGGAGAGATCGGCCAGTTTTTCACCCCGCGCACCATCGTCGAATTCATGGTGCACATGGTCGATCCCCAGGAAGGTGAGATTGTCTGTGACCCGGCCAGCGGCTCAGGCGGCTTTCTGATCCGCGTATTCGAGATCGTGCGCGAAAAGATCCTCGCTGACGCCGACCACGAGTATAACGCCTTTAAGGCCAAGGTCGAAAAGGACAAATCGCTTACCGAGGAGCAGCGGGCCAAGAAGCTCCAGGACAAATTCACCGAAGTGCAGACGCTTATAGACCAGAAGCGCGAGGGCTCCCGCCTGTGGCAGCTCTCCAATCGCTGCATCTACGGCACCGACGCCAACGACCGCATGGCCCGTACCAGCAAGATGAACATGATCATGCACGGCGACGGTCACGGCGGCGTCCACCACCACGACGGCTTTCTGAACGTCAACGGTATCTTCGAGGGGCGTTTCGACATCATTCTCACCAATCCGCCCTTCGGAGCCAATGTCGAGCCCACCGACAAAGTGCTGGAGGTGGATATCAAGGTCAATCCGGCCGCCGAAGAGCGCTATCTGAAGGAATACGGCGACCTCTATCGCGAAGCCCAGAACCGAGTGAAGGCGGCGCTCAACAAGCCCATCGCCAGCCTGTTCGACTTGCCCAAAAGCGACAAGGCCAAGATCAAGACCGAAGTGCTCTTTATCGAGCGCTGCCTCGACCTGCTCAAGCCGGGCGGTCGTCTCGGCATCGTGCTGCCGGAAGGCATCTTCAACAATCCATCACTCGCCTACGTGCGCGAGTTCACCGAAAACCGCGCCTTCCTCCGCGCCGTGGTCAGCTTGCCGCAGGAGACCTTCGTCAGCTCCGGGGCCAGCGTGAAATGCTCGTTGCTCTTTTTGCAGAAGTTCACCGAGGAAGAGCAACTGCGGTTTGACGAGACCTATGCCACCGCCAAGGCGGAGATTGAGGCCAAGTATGCGGACGAGATCAAAGCGGAAAGGGAACGGCTGGAAAGCGCAATCGAGGCGGCCAAGCAGGCCAAGGACGCAGAAAAACGCAAGGCCCTGCAAAAGGAACTCAAGGACTACCTGAAGGCGATGAAAGTCCGGCAGATCAGCGAGGCGCGGCAACGGCTCAAGGAGCGTTTCGACTACCCCATCTTCATGTACGAGGCGGAAAAGGTCGGCATCTCCGCCACGGGTGAGGAAGATCAGAACGAGCTCTACCCCAACCCCAACCAGCCCGCCGATTGCGACAAGACCTGCCTGGAGTGGTACCGGGAGTTCCTCGCCGATCCGAGCGCCTTTGCCGTGGCGGGAGTGGCTGAGTGATGACTGAAGTGGCTCAAGCCAGACCGCGAGTCTTTGGCGTCAGCTACCGGGAGCTACAGACGTGGAGCGTTGCCGCCCAATTCGCTGTTAACTGGAACTGGCCGGATGAGGTAATAAAGCCTTTGTCCAGCATCCTCCACCGACGAACGGAAGCTGCACTTGAAACACTAACGCCAGAGTCCTTCGCAACACTATTGACGATTCGTTTTGACGGTTCCATTGAGCCGAGAGAGCCGGTTCAAATCAAGGATGTTAAAGGGAAGTTATTCCGAGTCTTCCCCGGGGATGTCATCTTCTCCAAGATTGATGTGCGAAACGGAGCAATTGGTCTTGCCCCTGATGACATCGATGCCATGTGCGCAACTTCGGAATTTCCCATCTATTCAGTAAATATTGAAAAGGCACATCCTGAATATGTGAAGCTGTTGTTTCGCACAGCAGCATTTAAGAAGCTGCTCAACTCGATGATCAGTGGCGCATCAGGACGGAAGCGCATTCAACCATCGCAGCTAGAGGGTGTAAAAGTCCCCATCCCGCCGCTGCCAATTCAGCAGAAGATTGTGGCTCATTGGGAGGCGGCGCAACTGGAGCAAAGTCAGCTTCTTATGAAAGAGCAGGGCCTTATAAAGGAGAGCCAATCGACTACCCTTGCCCTTCTTGGAATTAAAAAAATCGAGGGCAAACCTGTTGAAAAAATGTTTTGCCTCCCGTGGAAAGATTCTGAGCGATGGAGCTATGAATATAATAAGCGTGTTCTTGCTGGATTATCATCTGTAGTTACAGGAGTTTATCCGGCAATCCCTTTGAACAGTATTTGTACAGGAGTGAGCGGATCCACTCCATCTAAGAAGCGTTCCGAGTATTGGGCAGACGGCACACTGCCTTGGGTTTCCCCAAAAGACATGAAAACTAGGCTAATTACCGATTCTATAGATCACATCTCAGACAATGCAGTTAAAGAACGCCAAGCCCCGGTAGTCCCACCCGGCAGTATTCTTTTTGTCGTACGAAGTGGGATTCTCCAACACACTGTTCCTGTCGCCATGACAGATATTAGTGTTTCAATAAATCAGGATATAAGGGCCTTCACTCCTAATACGGAAAATATTTTAGCGGAGTACCTACTCGCATATTTTGAAGCCAAACAAGACGAATTGTTGCGCTTGGTTAAATGGAGTACGACCGTTCAGAGTATCAACAAGGAAGAGCTTGAATCTTTCCCTATACCCTTTCCACCTGTGGGTAAACAAAAGGAAATCATCTCGACGGTACGTAGCTACCACGTCGAGATAGATTCATTGAGACAAAATCGAAACGCTCGGATTCTAAGCGCTGAAAGGGAAATCGAAAAAATGATCCTCGGCATCTGCCCTGTGGAGGCGCACTGATATGTCCAGAGGTCGCCAATATATCGAGTTCGAGGGGCTATTTTCGGAAAGCGTGCTGGGCATCTTCCGCATCATCCGGGGCTTTGCCGATCTGCGCGACCTGGCGGCCGTCTCCGTGCCTTACAAGATGGAGGATGGCGAGCAGGGGTTTCGGGTGGTCGGCCATCAGCGGGTGGAATCGGCCAAACACGCCGAGGAGATCAAAAACTACCTGGAGCAGAGTGAGAACCGCTTTCTCCCGGAGGTGATCCTTTCCGTTCGTGCGCCGGTCCGTCTGGTGGTCAACCGAGGCGAGATCGACCCGGATGAGCTGGGGTTGGGCGAGACGGTTTTTGGAGTGAAAAGCGACAACGGTGGTCTGGTGGATATCTCCCGCCGCTATTCAAGCCCGACCATGCGCATGCAACGGCTGCGTGTGCGGCGCGGCGATCTGGAGCAGCTCCAGCGGGATAAAATCATCCGCCGCATCGACGGCAATCACCGCCTGCATCTGGCCGAACAGCTCACCGAAGACCCCAACACCCCGACCAAGTATCTCGCCCCTTTCTGCATGGTGCTGCTCGGCCCGACGGATAACGACGCCGACGACTTCGCCGAATCGTTGATCTTCCACACCATCAACAGCACCGCTCTGCCGCTGGAGTCGGAACACGGCCTGCGATTGCTGCTGGGGCAGGATCCGGCGCACGCCATGACTCCGGATACCGAATTCGCCTACAACCCGGCGCTGCACCTCACAAGGCTTTTGGCCGACCGGCTACAAGGACTGCCGCAACCGGCCCGGCAACGCTTCGGCGAACGACCGTTGACGGCGCTGTGGGAGTCGGCCCGCAACCTGATCGCCATGGACGAAACCATCGCTCAGGATCGGCAAACATTGACCACCTTTGCCGACGATCTGTTTGCTGCGCTGGCGGACATCGCCACCCGGCTGACCGTCAATCATCCATCGCTATGCAGAACCTACGGTTTCTTCGAGCTGGCGGCGCGGGTCTGGCGAGAGGCGGTGGGGAACGACCACGAGCAAAAAGTCCGCTGGACGGTGGACTATCTCGACCGCATTGGTCATTGGCTCGGCGGCCAGGGCATCACCAACCTGCTCGATCCGCTCTCTCCGGCGGAGCAACTGCTCAAGACCTTCAAGGCGGCTCAGTCCCGTATACCCACGGGTTTTCCTTGCCCGTTGGTACCCGCCACAGGATGCCCCGAATGACGCACACAACAGAGCCAACTTGCGTCTGCAACAGCTTCGGCAAACTCTGACCAACCTCCAACAGCAACACGGCGTCGGGCTGGAGCTGATCGACATGGGCACGGAAGAAGGCGGCACCTTCCCGATTCATAGCCGGATGTACGAGGCCATCGCCTCCTCGGACATCATAATCTGCGATTTGACCGGCCATCGTCCGAATGTCTACGTTGAGGCGGGCTACGCCCTGAAACACCACGAGAGCAATCGACTTATCTTCTTGTTCGAGCCGAGCGGTGCCGGTGACCAGGTGCCGTTCGACCTGAACACCTTCAAATATGTACCCATCACCCAGGCGGCGGAGATTCCCAACCGCTTGACGCCGGAACTTGAATCGATCTTGCAAAGCGCTGGCGCACTACTCGGGGGAGGAGCGGCATGACGAAATCCACCTACCAGCCGCCCTACACCATCACTCCTGAGATACTGAACCGGGTCGCCGCCATCAGCGAGGCCATCGGTCGGTTGACCGTGCTCACTGATCAGGCGAGAGCTTTGCGGCTGCGGCACATCAACCGTATTCGCACCATTCACGGCTCGCTGGCCATCGAGGGCAATACCCTGAGCGAAGCGCAGATCATCGCGATTCTGGAGGGCAAGCGGGTCATCGCCCCGCCCCGCGAGGTGCAGGAGGTGAAAAACGCCCTGGCCGCCTATGACCGTTTCAACAGCTGGAAACCCTCATTGGAAAAAGATTTGCTGGAGGCGCATCGGATGCTGATGTCCGGCCTGATCGACGAGGCGGGACTGTATCGGCATGGAGGTGTGGGAGTCATGGCGGGAAGCCAAGTGATCCACATGGCCCCGCCCGCCGACCGGGTGCCGCATCTGATGAGTGACCTGTTCACTTGGCTGGCCGCCACCGACGCCCATCCGCTCATCGCCAGTTCGGTTTTTCACTACGAGTTCGAATTCATCCACCCCTTCGCCGACGGCAACGGCCGCATGGGGCGGCTGTGGCAGAGCCTGATCTTGGTTCGCTGGAATCCCCTGTTCGCCGATATCCCGGTGGAAAGCCTGACCTTTGAGCACCAGGCCGAGTATTACCAGGCCCTGCAGGAAAGCACCCAAAGGACCGACTCCGCCCCGTTCATTGCCTTCATACTGCGGATGATCCTGGATACGGTGACCTCCTCCGCCCCCCAAGTCAGCCCTCAAGTTACCCCCCAAGTCGGCGATCTGCTGGCGGCGATCCGGGGCGAGATAGGCCGCGAGGCACTGCAATCCGCCATGGGGCTTTCGGACCGCAAATCCTTCCGCGAGCGCTACCTCAAACCGGCCCTGGCTGAGGGCCTGATTGAGATGACCATTCCCGACAAGCCCAACAGCCGCTTGCAGAAATACCGCTTGACCGACAAGGGCCGCCAGTGGCTGGCGCAGCATGGCGATGGATAAAACCGGGGAGAAGATATGGCACTGGACTACGCCACTTTAGAGCTGCTCCGCCAGAACCACCCTGCGTGGCGTTTGCTGTGCGCAGATCACGCGCCGCTGGTGGCCGGTTTTCTGCACCGGGTGTTCATCGTGCCCAATGTTCGCAATCTGTCTCAGGCTGATCTGGTCGAGGCGTTGGAAGATGAGCTTTTCGCCCTGCGTGAGCAGCTGGGGGTCGAGGCCTTTCCCAGAACCGCGCAAGACTATCTCAACGACTGGGCCGAAAACGACAAGGGGTGGCTGCGCAAATTCTATCCTTCCGGGACGGACGAACCGCACTTTGATCTGACTCCGGCGACGGAGAAGGCCCTGGCCTGGCTGGAGGGGCTAACCGAACGCGCCTTTGTCGGCACGGAATCCCGTCTGCTGACCCTGTTTGAGCTACTACGACAGATGAGCGAAGGGAGCCAGACCGATCCGCAAGTGCGAATCGCAGAACTGCAAAAGCGCCGCAGCGATATCGACGCGGAGATCGCCCGCATTCTGGCGGGTGATATTCCGCTTCTGGACGACACCGGTCAGAAGGATCGCTTTCAACAGTTTTTGCAGCTGGCTCGGGAGCTGCTGACCGACTTTCGCGAGGTGGAGCACAATTTTCGTACGCTTGACCGCCGGGTGCGCGAACGCATTGCCCTTTGGGAGGGAGCAAAAGGGGCGCTGCTCGAAGAGATCATGGGCGAGCGCGATGCCATCGCCGATTCCGATCAAGGGAAGAGCTTTCGCGCCTTCTGGGATTTCCTGATGTCCCAGTCCCGTCAGGAAGAATTGACCCGGCTGTTGGAACAGGTTTTGTCCCTTCCGCCGATCCTCGCCATGCGTCATGAAACTCGTCTGCAACGCGTACATTACGACTGGCTGGAGGCAGGTGAACACACCCAGCGGACGGTGGCGAAGCTTTCCGAGCAGCTGCGGCGGTTTCTCGATGATCAGGCCTGGCTGGAGAATCGCCGCATCATGGACATCCTGCACAGCGTCGAAAACCATGCGCTGGCGTTGCGCGAGGAGTTTCCATCGGGGGATTTCATGCCTTTGGCCGAGACCTCCGCAACGGTTGAACTCCCCCTGGAGCGACCTCTCTATCGGCCGCCGCTCAAGCCCCTCATTGCCGAGATGGCGTTGGACGAAGGGGATGCGGATGTGGATACGGCGGCCCTCTACGCACAGGTGGTGGTTGACCGGGCCGAGTTGACCCGGAATATTCGGCAGGAACTCCAGGGGCGCAGCCAGATCACCCTTGCCGAGGTGGTGACTCGCCATCCGTTGCGTCACGGTTTGGCCGAACTTGTTGCCTATCTGCAGCTGGCCGGAGAATGGCCCAAAACGGCCGTGGACGATGAGGTGCAGGAACAGGTGAGCTGGCAGCTGGAGACTGGCATCATGCGCCAGGCGACCTTGCCGCGCATTATTTTGCTGAGGAACTGATGATGAATGTCGCCGATACCAACCCCAGCCATTCTGCCCGGCCGCCCCACGAACTCTCGTCGGTGGTGGTGCCTCTGCTCAAGGGCGTGCTCTATCAGGAGGACAACCCCGGATTGTGGGGCTCGCTGCTGCATCTGCAAGCGAGCGTTCGGGATTACGTCGCGGTTCTTGGTCTGGACCTGATGCTCGACGAGGCGGAAGGCTACGCTTTTTTGCGTTCCCGGCAGGATGAGGATGAGGACGGTCAGGCGGTCATGCCGCGCCTGGTTGCCCGGCGGCAGCTCTCCTATCCGGTCAGTTTGTTACTCGCTCTCTTGCGGAAAAAACTGGCCGAGTTCGACGCTGGTGGCGGCGATACGCGTCTGATCCTTTCCCGGGATGAAGTGGTGGAATTGATCCGGATTTTTCTACCTGCGGGCAGCAACGAGGTGAAACTCATCGATCAGGTCGATGCCACCTTAAACAAGATTGCCGAGCTCGGCTTTATCCGCCGCTTGCGCGGGCAGGGGCAGATGATTGAGGTGCGGCGCATTATCAAGGCGTTTGTCGATGCGCAGTGGCTCGCCGATTTTGACGAACGATTGGCGGAATATCGACAGCAGCTTGCGCAACCGCTGGAGGGGATGGATGGCTGAAGCGCTTGAATTGGAATTCATGGCAGATGACCGGCTGGCAGGTTTTCGCCTGCAACGACTCGAGGTTTTTAACTGGGGAACCTTTGACGGGAGGGTCTGGACTCTGCGACTGGGCGGAAAAAACGGTCTTCTCACCGGGGATATCGGTTCCGGAAAATCGACCCTGGTCGACGCCGTCACCACCCTGCTGGTGCCGAGTCATCGCGTTGCCTACAACAAGGCGGCCGGGGCCGACAGCCGCGAACGTTCGCTCAAGTCCTATGTGCTCGGGTTTTACAAGTCGGAGCGGCAGGAAACCCTGGGCAGCGCCAAGCCGGTCGCACTGCGCGACTTCAACAGTTATTCGGTGATCCTCGGCGTTTTTCACAACGCAGGCTACAACAAGACCGTCACCCTGGCGCAGGTCTTCTGGATGAAAGAGGCCAATACGCAACCGGCTCGTCTGTATGCGGCCTGTGAACGCGATCTGTCCATTGCGGCAGATTTTTCCGGATTCGGCAGCGAGATGGTCAGCCTTCGCAAACAGCTGCGGTCAAGCGGCGTCGAGTTGTTCGACAGCTTTACGTCCTACGGTTCCTGGTTCCGCCGTCGTTTCGGCATTGATAACGAACAGGCTTTGGATCTATTCCATCAGACCGTGTCGCTCAAGTCGGTCGGGAACCTGACCGACTTCGTGCGCAGCCACATGCTTGAGCCCTTTGATGTCGCACCGCGTATCTCCGCCCTGATCGGCCATTTCGAGGATCTCAACCGTGCTCACGAGGCGGTTCTCAAGGCCAAACGCCAGGTAGAGATGCTTACGCCTCTGGTGGCCGATTGCGAGCGGCATCGGGAGTTGGCGCAGACGGCGGATAATCTGCGAGCTTGCCGCGATGCCCTGCGGCCATGGTTCGCCATCCTGAAACTCGATCTCCTGGAGAAACGACTGGCCTCGCTGAATGAAGAGTTGACCCGACACCAAGTCGCCATCGAGCGGCTGGAGGAGCAGCGTCGTACCCAGCAGGGGCAGGAGCGTGAACTGCGTCGCACCATCGCGGAAAATGGTGGTGACCGTATTGAAAGCATCGGTCAGGAAATCCTCCAAAAACAGGATGAACTGGAACGTAGGAAACTGAAAGCATCCCGCTATGAGGAGCTAGTACGCGCCTTAGGGCAATCCCCCGCCGCGACCGGAGAAGAATTTCTGCGTCAACGGTCTGAAACCGCCAAGTGGCTCGAAACGACAGAAGAAGCCGAAGTCCGTACACAGAACGATCTCAATGAGGCAGGCGTCTTCTTCGCCCAGGGACGGGCTGAATATGATCAGTTGAAAACTGAAATCACGGGATTGAAAGCCCGAGTCAGCAATATCGACGAAAAACAAATTGCCATGCGACGTACCCTCTGTCAGGCGCTGAATCTGGCTGAAGAGGAGATGCCTTTTGCCGGTGAATTGCTGCAGGTGCGCGAGGACGAGCGTGACTGGGAAGGTGCCATCGAAAGGCTGCTTCACGGCTTCGGCTTGTCTCTGCTGGTTCCGGATCGGTATTACGCCAAGGTGGCGCAGTGGGTTGACCAAACTCACCTGCGGGGTCGGCTGGTTTATTTCCGGGTGCGGGAAGGCGTACGCGGCGAATTGCCTTCGCTTAATCCCGACTCCCTGGTGCGTAAGCTGCAAGTCAAGCCCGATTCGCCCTTTTATGACTGGATCGAAAGGGAGGTGGCCCACCGTTTTGATCTGGCCTGCTGTGAGAACCAGGATCAGTTCCGCCGCGAGACCCGTGCCATTACCAAGGCCGGACAGATCAAAGCTCCCGGGGAGCGGCATGAAAAGGATGACCGGCATCGGATAGATGATCGACGGCGTTATGTCCTTGGTTGGAGCAACGTCGAAAAAATCGCGGCGTTGGAAAAAGACGCCAAGCGGCAGGAAACGCACCTTGCCGACCTTGCCGGTCGCATCAGCACGCTGCAGAAGGAACAGTCCGCCCTCAAAGAACGTCTCTCGGTCCTCTCGAAGCTGGGGGAATACTCCGACTTTCGTGATCTCGACTGGAAACCCGTGGCGGTTGTCATCGCCAGGTTGGAAGCCGAGAAACGTGAATTAGAAGCGGCCTCCGATCTGCTCAAGACTCTGACGTCACAATTGACCGCGCTCGAAGGGGAGTTGAAAGAAACGGAGATTCAGCTTGATGAACGGAAGGATAAGCGCTCGAAAACCGAGCAAAAAATCAGCGCCGCGCAAGAGCTGCAGCAACAAGCGCAAGCTCTTTTAGCGGAAATAACAGAAGATATTGTTCAGAGATTTGACCTCCTGGAAGCGATGCGTGAGGAGGCGCTTGGCGGTCAGATGCTGACAGTCGAATCTTGCGACAATCGCGAGCGCGATATGCGTGACTGGCTGCAGGCCAGGATCGACGCCGAAGATTCGAAGATCAAGCGCCTGTCTGAAAAGATCGTCAAGGCCATGACCGAATACAAAGGGAAGTGGGAACTTGAGACCAAAGACGTGGATTCCAACCTGGCTGCCGCCCCTGAATACAGGGCAATGCTGGATCAACTGCAGGCCGATGACTTGCCCCGGTTTGAAGGACGTTTCAAGGATCTCCTGAACGAGAACACCATCCGGGAGGTGGCGAATTTTCAATCCCAGCTGGCACGCGAACGGGAAACCATCAAGGAGCGCATCGCCCAGATCAACGAATCGCTCACCCAGATTGATTACAACCCGGGACGTTATATCAGTCTCGAAGCACAGATGAATCTCGACGCCGACATCCGTGATTTCCAGACCGAATTGCGTACCTGTACCGAAGGTGCGCTCACCGGCTCGGAAGATGCACAGTATTCGGAGGCAAAATTCCTCCAGGTGAAGCGAATCATCGAGCGGTTCCGAGGCCGGGATGAACACTCGGATATGGATCGACGCTGGACGGCCAAGGTGACCGATGTGCGCAACTGGTTCGTATTCGCCGCCAGCGAGCGCTGGCGTGAAGACAACACCGAGCATGAACACTATGCGGATTCCGGCGGAAAGTCAGGCGGCCAGAAGGAAAAGCTCGCCTACACCGTCCTTGCCGCCAGCCTGGCGTATCAATTTGGCCTGGAATGGGGTGCGGTGCGCTCCCGTTCCTTCCGTTTTGTGGTCATCGATGAGGCGTTTGGGCGCGGTTCCGATGAATCGGCCCAGTATGGCTTGCAGTTGTTCGCGCAGCTCAATCTTCAACTGCTGATCGTCACGCCGTTGCAGAAAATCCATATCATCGAGCCTTTTGTCGCTGGTGTCGGGTTTGTGCACAATGAGGATGGCCGCAACTCGGTCCTGCGCAACCTGAGCATCGAGGAATATCGAGCCGAGAAACAAAGGATGCAAGGATGACGTGGACGACCCCGGCTGATCTCAAAAATCAGGTGCAAAAGCTTTGGGATCGCGGTTTGCTGCTCGCCTCAATGACTGGCGGAGAGTCGCTCTTCCCTCGGCGTCTGACCCTCAAAGGCCCTGACTCTCGGGAATTGAGCGAACGGTTCCCCGAGGTACGGGATTGGATCGGCCAATTGTCCGCTGCCGCAGGTCCCTATCGAATTGAATGGCGCAGTGTCAACCACCGTGTTCTTGGAAACAATGAAATCCCGGCGGCAATCTGGATCGACCAGCTTTCGGATGCTCTTGGATTGATTGGCAAGCGCCGGGCAGCGGATCAGTTCGCGGCGCTGGTTGAACTGACCAGAGACAAACAGCCTGAATTACTTCCCTGGCTGACAAAACGGTCGATGCGTGCCTTGGAGTTGGCCGAAGACTGGCCACGACTGCTGGAGATTGTCGGCTGGTTGCTGAAACATCCCCGCCCTGCGATTTATCTGCGTCAGATCGACCTACCGGGTGTCCATACCAAATTGATCGAAGGACATCGTGGCGTGCTGGCGGAACTGCTCGATCTCGTGCTGCCGGAGGATTCTATTGATGGAACTCACACGGGCATCGGCGGGTTCTGTCGTCGATATGGTTTTCTTGACAAACCGTCACGGGTGCGATTTCGGATGCTGGACTCGAATGTCCGTCTGCTACCAGTGGAAGCCGATCAGGATATCATCCTGACACAGTCAGCCTTCGCCTCACTTGATTTGCCGGTATCGAAAGTGTTCATCACTGAAAATGAGATCAACTTTTTGGCTTTTCCGGATGTTTCTGATGCGGTGGTGGTATTCGGAGCGGGATACGGATTTGACAATCTCGCGGCCGCAACCTGGCTGCACGAAAAAGAAATCTACTATTGGGGGGACATCGATACTCACGGCTTTGCTATTCTCAATCAATTGCGCGGGTTCTTGCCTCATGTCGTTTCTTTTCTGATGGATCAACGGACACTCCTTGCCCACAGGGCACTATGGGGAGTTGAAATGCAGCCTGAAACAGGGACTCTTACGCGGTTGAACTCCGAGGAAAGCGCACTTTACGATAAATTGCGCCAAAACCATTGGGGGGAACGTGTTCGTCTGGAGCAGGAAAGGATTGGATTCGACTTTCTGCGAGATGTTCTCCGAGAGCTATGAATCGCAACTGAACTGTCAAAGAATCCTTGACAGTTCAACGGCGTCGTTTCTTGTCTCTATTGCTGCCTTTGGTCTGACTGAAAGGGGCGATTATTTTACGAAGCGGCACGAACCTAAAATAAGGCGAGCCGCTATTTTAGGTTCGCGGCTCCATCTCCAGCAGAAACTGCCAGATCGGCACCACCCGGATGGTGCCGAAGCCCACATGGATGGTTTCATTGGTGCGCCAGGTGACGATGGTCCCCTTCGCCACCGCCAGCTCGACCATGGCTTCGGAGAGGGAGCGGACCTCGCTCTGCTTGACGCGGGGATCGGCCAGCGAGGCGCAAACCTGGACCAGCATGACGGCTCGTTCTTGTCCCGGGCTTGTTGGCAGCAGCGCGACAAGGTCCACCTCCCGGCCCATCTTTGTCTTGTGGTAGAAGATTTCCGGCGTCATCCGGCGCAGCGCGGTGAAGACCAGATTCTCCAGCAGGCTGTCGCGGTTGGTGAGGATGTCGGAGCTGATCGAGGTTACCAGCGCATGTTCGATGCAGTAGGCCTTGCGGGGATTGACGCTGATTCGGGTCGGCGAGCTGGAAAGGATATTCACGCTGAACAGCAGCCCGGCATCCTCGAACGCGACGAGCCAATCGACCACCGAGCTTTTGCGCACCCGGTGGCCGAGGGATTTCAGGTAATCGGTCAGGTGGCTGACGGCGTAAAAGGAGCCGGTATTGTCCACCAGCCAGTGGGCCAGATCGATCACCGCCCGAGGGTGGGAGATGTTGTGGTGGCCGATGATGCTGGCGAGGATGGTGTTCCAGTTGGCCTGATGAGCCTCTATGCTTTGCTGCTGGTCGAGTCGGATCACGCCGGGGAAGCCGCCGACCTGCCAATATTCCTCGAACGCCTTCTGGAGGGTCAGCCGCTGCTTGGTGGATAGGGGGCCGTCGCTCTCGATGCCTTTGCCGTCAAGGAACTCTCGGAACGAAAGCGGGAAAATCTCCCAGGAGACGATCCGGCCGGTCAATGGGCTGGCGGTTTCCTCCTCCGGGGATGGCAGCAAGGAACCGGTCACAGTGACCTCACATTTTTCGTTTCGTATCAAACGGTCGATGAAGAGCTGCCAGTGCGGGAGCGTCTCCGAGGCTTTTGAGGAAGGTGATCCGTGGCAGACCCTTTTCCATATTGCGGCCCAGCGAAAGTCCAATGGGCACTCCGATCTCATCCCATATTGGATCTTCGAGGATGGTTCCGCCCGGGTGGAGCGCCGCGTCCCTCTACTCCCGTACAGCAAGGAGGTTGGGAAGCTCAAACGACTGAAGCAAGGCTTGGCCCTTTATCGGGTGGTTTTTGGTCAACCCCGCCAGGAGGACCTGCTGTTCAGCCTTAGCCAGAACGGTAACCATGAGTCAGCGGATTTAGCCGACTGGCTGATTTCGCTTCAACCCCCGGAAACTGTTTTGAAGGATGAATCGGCCGAGGAAAACACCCTGATCCTGCCTCCGGCAAAGTCCGCTCAGGGCATTAGCAATTGATACGAGGGAGCGCATGAGTTTTTCAAAGGAAATCGTCGAAGATGCATTAGTCGCCTGCGGGCGATCATGCTGCATTTGCCACAAATTCTGTGGGGTCCGAATTGAGACGCACCACCTCAAACCAAAGCACCTTGGCGGTGACGACAGCTTTGAAAACTGCATTCCCCTCTGTTTTGATTGCCATGCGGAAGTCGAACACTACAACAATAACCATCCGCGAGGACGCAAATTTTCGGAGGGAGAACTCAGGAAACATCGGGACAACTGGTACAGCATGGTCCGCGAGCTGAATACACCGCTTCCGCGTCATGAGAATTCCGTCCACGTTATTCAGGCGGTGAATGGCAAAGGAAATATGGTAGCCGGTCGAGACCTGAATATTGTTACCGAGAGAGTGGTCAAAAAGACTGTCGTACAGACTGATCCGGGCGGTAAGCACATTAGCAATACCACAGCGAGAAAAATCCTGGAATTGGTCAATGAATATATCGATATTTACACGGCGGCCGAGAAAGATTCCCAGCGTGCTGCAAAACGGATCTGGAGCTCGCTAAAAAAGGAATTCGATGTTACCACCTACAAGGAAATATCATCTGACGATTCCGATAGAGCCATCCAGTGGTTGCACGCTCAAATTGCCATGGCTCGTCCGAAGATCAGGCGTAAGGCTCCGGAGCGGTGGAAGCAAAGTTTCTATAAGCCGATCTATGCCCGAGCTAATGAGCTTGGGATGTCAAAAGAAGAGCTCTATGCGATTGCGCAAACACGACTTGAATTGAAGAAACCGGTCGGGTCTCTAAAAGACCTGACCCAGAAGAACCTTGAAAAATTACACCATATTATGATTGGCGAGGTTAACAAATCGAAGCGCGGGGATTGATCAGTGGAAACGGCAGATACGCCTTTGGGGCCGAATAAATTGGGTCGGAAACACATCAAGAGCTTTGCCAGCGGCATCGCTCACATGTTTTCCTGTTCGGCCCAGCATTATGCTTGGCTGGCGTATCAGCACCGGTTGCCAACGGTGACAATTGACCTCCTGGATCTGCGAATAGAGCCCTCGGAATTCGACATTGAAAGGAACCGGATTCTTGCCGGGATGTGTCAGAGAACGCTCTTCAGAAACTCCGAGCAATTGGCACCACCTGGAGCTGTAGTCTCGGCCGTTCTCTCTGTCCACTTCGGGATCGATGACTATTCGGAGGACGGCCGTTCTGCCTCGATTGGCAGGTCAGTTTTCACCGCAATCATGACCGATGACCGAGGCAAGGAGTGGCGCGTGGACCATGCTGAGGAGCGGATGTTGATCCAAGCGTAGCCGAAAACGGTTCGATCAACTCATATAAATGGAAACCATGAAATAGGAGGCAACCATGCCAAAGAAACCAGGATCACATCATGTCGTGCCCAACGCTGACGGCGGCTGGGACGTCAAGAAAGACGGCGCGACCCGTAGCAGCGGCCATTTCGACAAGAAGCAGGATGCCGTCGATGCCGGGCGCAAGATCAGCCAGAACCAAGGCACCGAGTTCTACATCCACGGCAAGGACGGGAAGATCCAAAACAAGGACAGCCACGGGAACGACCCATATCCGCCGAAGGGCTGATCCGGCGTATTGAATGAGGACGAAATATGGATGATTTGCAAATGCAGCTTTTGCTTGATCTGCATAGATCAAATGTCAGGCAAGGGCCTGGCGGGGACGCTGAAACAAAACGGGCGATGGAGTTGGCTGGTCTCGCCCGGTCGCGTCCGTTGAAGATCGCGGATGTAGGCTGCGGTACTGGCGCATCCACCATCCTCCTGGCCAAGGAGCTGGATGCCCATATCACCGCTGTGGACTTCCTCCCGGAATTTCTCGACGAGCTTCACACCAGAGCTATCGACCACGGCGTGGCGGACAGGATCACCACGCTGAACTGCTCCATGGATGCCCTGCCTTTTACGGAGGGAGAATTCGACGTGATCTGGTCCGAAGGGGCCGTCTACAACATGGGCTTCGAAGCCGGGGTGTCAGCCTGGAGGCGATTCCTGAAGACCGGTGGAAAGCTCATCGTTTCTGAGATCACCTGGCTCAGTGCCACACGACCGCCGGAGCTCCAGTCCCATTGGGAGACCGAGTACCCCGAGATCGATGTCGCATCAGCAAAGATCGGGCTCCTTGAACGGCATGGCTATAGCCCGGAAGGCTACTTTGTCCTACCGGTGCATTGCTGGCTTGAAAATTACTATCGCCCCATGCAGAGCCGTTTTGATGCGTTTCTGGAGCGGCATGGCCACAGCGACCAGGCCAAGGCTATCGTCGATGCGGAACGGCACGAGATTGCCCTTTATGAAAAATTCCGGGACTACTACAGCTACGGCGTTTACGTGGCGAAAAAGGTGTGAGCCATGACGCCACCTGAGGCAGGATTGTTTGCCCGAGATGCCCAATTCGATTCCCGTTATGGGAACCGAACCGGCGTCCGAAATCCGGATTCGAAGTTGTTGCTGAGAAGCGCCAGGTATCTGGTTTTACTGCAAACCCGTCACCCTCGTCCGGTGCCGGGAAATCAGGGGAGAAAATCGCTTCTCTGGTCGGGTTGTCGGGAAATGGTTGTGCAAGATGACTTCAGCGTTTATTATCAAGGAGTTACGAGGAGCGCGGGCTTTGAGACTGTTTTGCGGTAGGTCGTCGTTCCCTCCACCAGACCCCTATTTCGCTGGGTTTCATGAAGTCTCAAAACTCCATGAAACCCTTTTCTTTTTGATTTCTAGCCCGCATTGCTGCGCGGAATTCTCGTGCTTTTTAAGCAAAAGTGTGTGTTATCATAATGTTGACATGGATTGTGCGTTTCACCATGATGCTGACTATTGCATTTTGATGCAGATTGACAACGCAATGGGTTGAGGTTGTCGGTGATGACAAATAACGGAACGGCCTTAGAGCAGAGTAATCTGGGTCGAAAATATATCAAGAGCTTTGCAAGCGGCATTGCCCATATGTTCGCCTATTCGGCGGAACATTATGCATGGCTGGCCTATAGATATCAGGCTCCGTCTGTGACGATCGATATATGGTCACAGCGTATTGAGCCCGGCTTGTTTGACATAGAGAGAAACCGGATTTTAGCTGGCATGTGCCAGCAGGCGCTTCAGCGTAACGTTACAAGACTGGCGCCGCCTGCTGAGGTGGTTTCGGCAACTGTTTCCGCCCGCTTCGGCATTGAGAACTATCTTAAAGATGGTAACAGCGCCTCAATTGGCCGGTCAGTATTCACTGCTGTGCTGGTTGATGAGTGTGGCAAGCAATGGCAAGCAGGACATGTTGAAGAGCGGATGCTGATAGAAGGTTGAAAAGCGAAGCTCAATGAGCAGAAAGTAAAAACTCAGGGTTTCATGGTGTGTTTGCAGCCATGAAACCCTTTGTTTTTTCTTTCTGGAAGCAACATGGTGATACTTCAGGTAAAAGTCGTGTTCGCGGGAGGTGACAATGAGCTTTTGCAACAGACGTTGTACTGCAACGGCCGGTTAATCAGCGATAATAGTATTGAGGTGCAAAATCCTGCTGGAGCGCTGTGTATCCCGTTGAGAGTGGCTCGCCGAAGCTTACTCCCACTTCGTTTCCCTGTTGCCAGACAACGTGGTACTGAATGTTTTTCATGTATTCCGGAGAGTTTTCGATCAGGCGCATGATGCTTCCGCTGCTGTATTCATAGGAAGGCAACTGGCCGTACTCCATGCCGAATCTTGCACCGCCCTGGCTTATGTCCAGCAGTTTGACTGAATATTGTGCATCTCCGTACTGGATATAACATGGATATTCATAGTCGTACTCATCAAGATACACCCGTTGATATTGCCTTCTTTCTTCCATGATACACCTCCTGCGCAAAATTTGCGTTGAGTGACTTCCGCATACTGCAGAAAGTCGGGTATTAATAGTAAGTACATTACGCATGCAGGTGTTCTTTATCAATCGTCGGACAAAAAAAATAATGTTCAGAAAAAATTAAAGCCTGTCTGAACAGTATGCCTTTATGTAACGTTGTTGAACGACGTTATTGCTGAGATAAAAAAACGCCTCCGAAGAGGCGTTTGTCTTAATGCTTTTCTGAATCCGGATAGACATCTATCGGATCGGATGTTTCTCCCTGCTCCCCTTTTGTACCGGCAGCGCCTTGGGGCAGACTTTTGCGGGAGGCCCCCAGAGCCGTGACTGGGGTTATTTCCGTTGCCTGGCTGCCGCTTTCCAAAGCCTTGATCAGTTTGCCGTCCGCTGTCAGGGCTGTCTTGCCGTCAATGATGGCAATGCCTGTGCGTTCCAGCACTTCACGTCTGAATGCGTATTCTTCCTGCAGCTTTCGTGTCTTATACATAAGAAACAGTTTGGCAAAGTAGCTTGCCAGCCACGCGACAAATACAGCAACTCCCACCCAGACGGCAATCTTCATGGCTGCTGCGCCAAAACTGACTAAGGCCGCCATAATTACGTCCAGTTTGTATATCAGCCCCCCCAGCAGAATAAGGCCGCCCAGCAGGATAAGGCTGGGAAGGCCCTGCGCCATGCTCAGCCAGCGCCTGAGACGTTCGGGGAGATGTTCCTTGACTGCGTCGGAAGAAGATTCACCGCCGATAAGCCGGGAAAAACAGACTCCCACCATCTGGGTAACAAACATGACGGCCACGGGAGCAATGAACAAACCGATTATATAGGCTTTCCAAGGGAATTCATACGTGACGGTTCCGTCAGGCAATTTCTGGATATTGGTGATTCCATGAAGTATGGCTACTACCGTCACCACAAATTCCACCAGAATGATTCCTATGGCAATGTAGGCAAGCAGCGATTTTTTTTCCCTGTCGCTTAACAGGGCGCCGACCATGGAACGCTTTTTTTCAGCTCCCTTATCGGCTGCGTTCTCTTGCATTCATTCCTCCTTGGCGCGGGCCGGAGCCCGGTATGGAATTATTGCCGCGTAACCAACCTGTTGACGGGTCGGCTTCTGCGAGGCGCTGTGGAGACTCTCTACTCTTCTACGATTGAAAACTCAAATCATAAAGCAAGATCAAACAGGATATAATACCCCATGTGAGTGTGACCAGCGTGAAAAAAAGACAGTATGTGCTTTATATCCGGAAAGACAAATAAAAAAGAGCGCCGGAAGCGCTCTTTTTTATTTTGGGGGTGGTTGTGGCTTAGCGCGGCTTGCCGCCGTTGAAAAACTTTTTCGTTTCAGAAGCGATAACCGGCGAAAGCATGATCAGACCGATGAGGTTGGGGAACGCCATCAGCCCGTTAAAGATGTCCGATACGGTCCATACCACATCAAGCTTGAGCACGGCACCCAATCCCACGGATGCCACAAAAAGCCAGCGGTAGGGCTTTACGGCCCAGGTGCCCAGCAGGTACCCGATGGATTTTTCGCCGTAATAGCTCCAGCCCAGAATGGTGGAGTATGCGAAAAGAATAATACCCACAGTAACGATGAGGCCGCCCATGCTTCCGGGCAACCCCAGCGAATAGGCATAGGAAGTCAGTGAGGCGCCGTTTTCACCCGAAGTCCATGCACCGGTGACCAGTATGACAAGGCCGGTCATTGAGCAGACGATGATGGTATCGATAAAAGTCTGCGTCATGGATACAAGGGCCTGCATGACAGGCGAATTGGTCTGCGCTGCGGCTGCTGCGATGGGGGCCGATCCCAGACCTGACTCGTTGGAGAACAGCCCGCGCGCCACACCCATGCGGATGGCAAGCATGACCGCGGCACCGGCAAAGCCGCCGCTGGCTGCAACAGGCGAGAATGCGTATTCAAATACCAGTGACAGAGCACCGGGAATTTTGTCTGCATGAATGACCAGAATGACCAGCGACCCGGCCATGTACAGTACAATCATGAAAGGCACGAGGATGGAAGTGACGCGCCCGATGCTTTTAATGCCGCCGATGATAACGAAGGCGGTGAAAACCATGAGCGTGATCCCCGTGATTTCAGGGGCGATGTTGAAGCTGTGGTTGATGGCGTCGGCTACGGAGTTGGACTGTACCATGCTGCCGATACCGAAAGCCGCGACGGCGGCAAAAAAAGCGAAGAGCGAGCCCAGCCATTTCCAGCCCAGCCCGTTGGAAATATAATACATGGGGCCGCCGCTCATGGTGCCGTCTTCATCCTGAATGCGGTATTTTACAGCCAGCACGGCTTCGCCGTACTTTGTGGCCATGCCCACAAGACCTGTCATCCACATCCAGAAAAGAGCTCCGGGGCCACCGATGAAAATAGCCGTGGCACCCCCTGCAATGTTGCCCGTACCCACCGTGGCTGAGAGAGCCGTCATCAGAGCCTGAAAGTGGGATATGTCCCCTTCTGCGCCGTGTTCTTTACGTTTGATGAAGGCCAGATGGAGCGCGTAGGCCAGTTTGGAAAACTGCACTCCTTTCAGCAGTATGGTCAGCCACACCCCTGTGCCGACCAGAAGCAGCATCAGGGGCCAGCCCCATACATACCCGCTGAGCAAATTGAGAAAATCTTGCATACCGGTGTTCTCCTCCATTTCATAGTACACAGGCCCGCAGTGCACCCCCCGACAGGGCGCAGTGCAGTAACCGGCAGTAAGCGATAACTAAAATGCCGTGTTACTTTATGGGTCATGCACCAATGATGACGTTTTTGCAAGCTATGATTGAGGTATCGTTATGAAAAACAGAAAAAAACACCATTTGCAGCTGCAGATTTGTCAATTATGCAAAATGGCGTTTTTATGAAAAATGCGGGAATGGAGGCATGATAGGAAGCGTGTGGCAAAGAGGCCGGAGCCTGCGTCGTGATACCAGCCGTACGACAGGCGGTTGTCATGCCGCCTGTCGTATGGCTGCTCTTGAAAGCGGGAACACGGTCAGTCGGTCAGCAGAACAAGCAGTTCCTTGGGACCGTGGACACCGAACTGAAGGATCAGCTCTATGTCAGCTGTTTTGGAAGGGCCGGAGACCAGCAGCGCGTTGGTAGGCATCTGCCCTGCCCAGTTTTGTGCGGCCATGGCCTCGGAAAAGGATGAAAAAAGCTGATTTTTATCGACAATCACAATATGCAGCGGCGGCACAAGCGAAAGCAGACGAGGCTCATGCTTGTCCGGCCAGAGTATGATGGCTCCGGTATCCGCAATGCCGCCCAGAGAAGATGTGATGCCCGCCTCTATAGAGAACAGTTCATCCCTGAAGGCCTCGGCACTGCCGGAAACCGCTACGAGTCCGGTGGTGCTTTTGCTCTGCTTCCATGATGCTTCCAGCTGTTTTGCCAGCTTTGAGCCGGCACCGTATGCCAGTCTGGTGATGTTTTTTTCGGCCAGCAGGCGCCGCAGTGTCGTGAAGAGTTCTTTCTTTTTGACGGAAACAACCTCGGCCTTCATGGTTTCAAGCAATCTGACGAAGCGTTCTTCCTTCTCTTTTTCAGTGAATACAGGCGGCTCCCAGTCTGTTGACGGAGCGGGCGCCGCAACGCTGCCGGCAGATTTGTACAGCCGTTCCAGAATGTGCTCACGAGCCTGACTACTCATCGCGTATGCCCTCCTCTTTTGCAAGGTCATGCAGACTTTTGGGTGCGAATTTCGGGGTGGTGCGTACGCTTGTCCACGCCTTCAGGGGGCCGACTTTGGGCAGCCTGTGGCCGAAGCGCCCCAGCATGCGGGTTGTCAGACGATTGAGGTACGGCAACCGGTAGACGGCGGCCCATCCTTTCCAGACAATGGACTCAATGATGTTTTTCTTGAATCCATGTCCCTTGATTATTGTTTCGGCGTGGCTGTCGGCACAATTCCCGTAACTTTCGTCGCGCATGCGCCGGATGATAGCGGGAATGGGTATCATGACGGGGCAGACTTCCTGACATGCATTGCACAGGCTAGAGGCTGTTGCCAGACTGCCTTTCAGGTCCAGCCCGTCAATTTGCGGAGTCAGAATTTTACCTATGGGGCCGGGATAAACAGAACCGTACGCGTGTCCGCCGATGCGGGTGTACACGGGGCAGTGGTTCAGGCATGTGCCGCAGCGAATGCATTGCAGCGTCTGTCTCAGTTGTCTGTCTGCAAGCATTTTTGAACGTCCGTTATCCAGAATGACAAGATGGACTTCCGTGGGACCGTCTTTTTCTCCTTTTTTGCGCGGCGAGGTGATCATATTGACATACGTGGTGATTATCTGCCCTGTTGCAGAGCCGGTCAGCAGGCGCAGCAGCGGCGGCACGTCATCAAGTTTTTCCACCACCTTTTCCAGCCCCATGAGGGCGATATGCACAGGCGGCACCGTTGTGCACATGCGGCCGTTGCCTTCGTTTTCAACCAGCACCAGTGTGCCGGTTTCCGCTACGGCAAAGTTGACACCGGAAAGTCCCACCTGTCCCATCCGGAACTTTTCCCGCAGCGTCTTGCGGGCAATGGCATTCAGCTTTTCCACTTCTTCGACATAGGGCGTGTCTTTCAGCTTTTCGTGGAAAATCTGGGCAACCTGTTTTCTGTTTTTGTGGATGGCGGGCACAATGATGTGCGAAGGCGGCTCATTGTTGAGCTGGATGATGAATTCACCCAGATCTGTTTCCAGCGCTTCGATGTTTCTTTCTTCCAGAAAGCGATTGAGGTGCATCTCTTCGGAAACCATGGACTTGCCTTTGACAAGGCGGGTCGCGTCATGCCGTTTCATGATGTCCAGCACAATATTATTGGCTTCCGCGGTTGTTTCGGCCCAATGCACCACTATGCCGTTTTCAGTACACTTTTTTTCCAGCTTTTCCAGCAGCGCAGGCAGCCGTGAAAGACAGCGCCGCTTGATTGCATTGCCTGTCCTGCGCAGTGCGGCGGTTTCTTCCGGATCCGCAAACACGGCCTTGCGTTTCTGTATCATGGTGCCCATGGCAAACTTAAAGTTGCTTCTGAGCTGACTGTCGTTGAGCGCTTCCTGAATATGCGCGGCAAAATCAAACTTTTTTTTGCTAGCCATGGATACGCTCCCATATGAATTCTGCAAGGTGCTGTGCTCTGACGCCGATCCCCTGTTTTTCCATGGCACCGGCAATGTTCATCATACAGCCGCAGTCGCCGGTTATAACCCGTGATGCTCCTGTTGCCACGATATCGTTGATTTTATCCTGCACCATGGCACCGGACAGTTCGGGTTGCTTTATGGAAAAGGTTCCGCCGAATCCGCAGCACTCATGCTCATGTTCAAGTTCCACCAGCTCCACATTGTCCAGCTGGCGCAACAGCGCTTTTGCATGCTCTGTAACGCGCATTTCCGTTCTGGCGTGGCATGATGAATGCCACGTAACTTTTACAGGCTCCCCTTTGTCTTTGTAGCGGGCCCCCAATGCGTTGAGCAGAAAGTCTCCCAGCTCATAAATTCTGTCAGAAAACGCCTTGATATCATAGTAATCAGGATGGCTGGCAAAAAGTTCGGGATAGTGGGTTTTCATCATGCCGGCGCAGGAACCGGAAGGAACCACGACTGGACAGTCCCGGGCAGAAAAAGCCTGCACCTGCTTGAGGGCCACCGCCATGGCTTCTCTGGGAAAACCGGAATTGTAGGCTGGCTGTCCGCAACAGGACTGCTCCTGCGGAAAGATAACCTGCACCCCCTGCTGCTGAAGCAGCTTTATGCCCGCCATGCCTGCATCGGGATAGGCCATGTCCACAAGGCAGGTGCCGAAATAATACACAGTATCAAGCTTGTCGGGGTATAAACTCATAGCGCTCTCTTTACGTTGTATTACTATAGATTGCCCCCGGGACATGGCAAACATGTCACAGAGGAGTAACAGAATGTTCAGTGTAGCACAGCCCCGGCAGCGTGTCGACTTGATGAAAATTTATCCTTCTTTTCCGGAGGGGTTGCCCCGTATACTAACCCATAGTAAGAAAATCCGCTTGAGGATAGCTCAGTTAAACGACAAGTGCGCACTTACGGAGGCCGCATGAGGAAGATAGCGTTTATTACCGGAGCGACGTCAGGATTCGGCACGGCCTGCGCCAGAAAGTTTCATGGTGCAGGTTGGAATGTGGTTTTGACCGGCCGCAGAGAGGACAGGCTTTCAGCGCTGGCTGAAGAACTGGGAAGCCGCAGGGTGCATACCGCATGCTTTGATGTGCGGGACCGTGAGGCTGTTTTTTCGGCAGTGGAACAGCTGCCCGATGATTTCCGCGAAGTCGATGTGCTGGTAAACAATGCCGGTCTGGCTCTGGGGCTTGAGCCTGCACACAGGTGCGATGATGCAGACTGGGACACCATGGTAGACACCAATATCAAAGGTATTCTGCACTGCACCAGAGCCGTTCTGCCCGGTATGGTCGCCCGTAAAAGCGGCCATGTTATCAATCTGGGGTCCATTGCCGGCAACTGGCCTTACCCCGGCGGCAATGTGTACGGGGCTACCAAAGCATTTGTACAGCAGTTTTCCAGAAACCTGCGCTGCGACCTGCACGGTACCGGAGTCCGCGTCACCAACATTGAGCCGGGGCTGGCAGAAAGCGAATTTTCCGTGGTCCGTTTCGGCGGAGATGCGCAGAAGGCAGCCAAGGTTTATGAAGGAACAACCCCTCTGACGCCTCATGACATTGCCGAAAGCATATGGTGGGTTGCTTCGTTGCCTGCACATGTTAATATCAATGCGCTGGAAATTATGCCGACCTGTCAGTCATGGTCTGCTCTTTCCGTTCACAAAGAGTAACCTTTCAAAGCTTAACTAGGCACAAAAGCTGCGGGTTACCGCAGCTTTTTGCGTTATGGAGTCTTTATGCCGGATGCCGTGAACCTGTTTGTGTCCACTGCCATCAAGTTTTTCTTTCTGCTCACTCCTTTTTTCGGGCTGACCATGTTTCTGGCCATGACGGAACACATGGACAGGAAACAGCAACGGAAAATTGCCGTGCGGTGCATTGTTTCCGTAGTAATCATTTCAATGGTTCTTTTTCATTTCGGTGATATCATTTTTTCTCTGTTCGGCATCACGCTTGATGCTTTCAGAATCGGCGCCGGAGCCCTGCTTTTTCTTTCCGCGGTCAATCTTATCCGTGGTCCCAGCGGGACTGTGGGAGCCAGTGCAGAAGGTGATATCAGCGTTGTGCCCCTTGCCATGCCCATAGTGGTCGGTCCGGCGACCATAGGTACCCTGTTGGTGATGGGAGCAACCATGCACGGCACCACAACGCGTCTTATAGGCAGTTTTGCGCTGGTTACGGCCATTCTGGCACTGGGCATTCTTTTTTTTATGGCTCCGGCTCTTGAACGCATTCTCGGGCGCACCGGACTTTCCATCATGACCAAAATAACCGGACTGATCCTCTCTGCTCTTTCCGCCCAGATAATTTTTACCGGGGTACGGAATTTTCTTATGTAGAGCTTCGGTGTCAACCGGCATAGTCTGCAAACAGAAAGGCCCGCCGGATTGCCGGCGGGCCTTGTTGTCTGTCCGATGATAAGAGGGCTACTGGTCTGAGGGAAGCTTGTCTGCCGTACCTCGTCCGCACAGCATATCAATATCGCCCAGCAGGCCGCGTTCTACGGTTGTTTTCGCTGCTGTCTTGCAGTCGGGCCACGTGGCAGACCGGCCCAGAAGGTAGTCAAGACGTTCAAAGAACAGCGTGTACAGCGCCTGACTGAGAACCATGTCTTCCTGCAGAATGCTGTTGTCGGCCACGGGTTCTGCTCCTGTCTGCGGGCCGAGGACATACGCTTCTTTACCGGTGGCAATGACCTGAACGCGGGTGCCGTTTTCTGCGGGCACGGCATTGACAGTCCAGTAATCAGTACCGGCTGCGGCGGTAACTACAAGATACCGGAAAAACTCACGTGTTCCTGCAATGCCATGCTTTTTGCGGGTAATGCTCATGTCCTGCGGGTCGGCAAGCGTAAGCACAGTTTCGGCTGCCTGCAGCGCCTGATCCGGTGTAACGTTTTCGTACACACGGACAGAGGCTGCCAGTGCTTTTTCACGGTACAGTTCAGCTTCTTCTGCGGGGACAGAGCCTCCCGCAGCACATCCGGAAAGCAAAAGTATGAGCATAAGCAGGGCGGTTCTTCTCATGGGCGACTCCAGTAATTCGTATGAAATGCTTGTGGATCAGAATATCAGCAACAATAGCCCGACGTGACAGCCTTGGCAAAGCTTTCCCGGCGTAAGGAGATCATCCTTCAGGCTGTGTGTGTTGTTCCAGCCCCGCAAGGGGCGACTTGCCAATCTGGTGCTTGATGTACTGTTTTACCAGAACCCCTGCGCGTTGTTCTGCCGTCAGCGATGCACCGTATCCGCCGTTTCTGAGTACCTGCTGAAAGTCATCACGTTTCAGAATGCTGTCTTTGGCGGAAATTTCTTCAAGTCTGGCGCTGTACCGGGCAAGGCTTGCAATCTGTTCTTCTTCCGGTTGCTTTTTCAGCTTTTCGGCATAGGTTGCGATCTCGCCGGCAGGCGGAAGACGCGGTGATTCTATTACCGCCTTGAAGCCTTTCAGAAAACGTTCCGTACCCGACTGGATATGGCTTTTTTTGACAACGTTGAGCCCTGCCCAGCCGGCCTTCAGCCATTTGAACATGGCGTAGCGGGTGCGCGAAGCTGTCTCGTCATCAAAGAAAAAAGTCACGCTGGCGGAGTCGTACATGTAGGTATCCATCCAGCCTATGGCGCGAGCTGTACCGCCTTCGACACCTGTGTAAACATACTCCCAGTCACTGTCGTCGCCCACAATGGCTCCTTTCAGCCCTACGCCGGAAGGTCCGGCCTGACGCGACACACTGATAAACACGCGTTTTCCGTTCCACGGCATGAGTATAAGCAGCCTGTGCAGGTCGTATCCGTAGTAGCACCCGCTGAAGTGGTCGGGGGTGATTTCTTCGTACTCCGTGCCGCGCAGTATATGCATGTCGTTCAGATTTTCCGCCTGCTTCCACAGCGGGGCAGCGGCAAAGATATCACTGCCGGGCTTCCAGTGGCCCAGACGGACGCTGGCAGGAAACAGGGCTGCCGGTGAAATGGCAGGGTCGTAGCAGTATTCCAAAAAGGTCGTCAGCGGGACATTGATGGTATCTCTCAGAAAAATACCGCTCCCCGCCTCATTCTTGGAAGGCTGGGGCAGCGAGTCCGGCGTTGCGTTTTTTCCGACAACAAGTTCAAGCAGCGGTTCAAGGTTTTCCGCTGTCAGAGGGATCGTTTTGTCAGTGACTGCCGCAAGCAGCGTATCAAGGGCGCTGTTGACCTCCTGACTGGTGCGTGGTGTCTGGTCATCAGTTTTTGCTGCCGCATGCTGCACTGTAACAATGCAGCATGAAAGCAGTAATACAAAAAATGCGCTGCACAAAAAGCGGCAACGCCTGAGATTCTGTCCGGTGTTCATGTAAGGTTCCTGCTAAAGCTTGAAAGTATGTGCCTGCTCACCCGAAGGTGTGCTTGTTGTCCGGACGATAATGGGCTATCGTCTGCCGGTCAAGTCGTGCGTTGCGCCTTGTGCATGTAAAAACAGCATATTAGCATTAAAAATAAATAGCCTCCTGTAAAACAATGAGCCTCACTCAGACACAGATATGGCAATCCATACTGGATCTTTCCGGTATTTCGGCTTCTGTTTCCAGTTCCATCCAGCGTACGCTGGGTAAAAAACATCTGGAGATGGATGCTCTGGGGTTGGGTACATCACCTGCGCCAGAGCGTCCTGTCGCGCAGAGGGTGCCGGAATCAGTGGCCGGCAGGCTGCTTTCCACCTCATCATAGCTTCATGTTTTCTCTGTTGCTACTGTTACTCGGCCTGCTGGCCGGACTGGCTCTGCTGGTAGGCATGGCCTCGTATCTGTTGTATTCTTACGAGGTGGCCAGCACCTCGCGCGGGGCTTCCGCGCGCCGCCCCCCCATTCCCCGGGCCATAGTCCGCGGCATTGCCATGAGCATGACCGGACAGATTCTGGTGACACTTACCTATCCGCTCGGATTGTGGGAACGGTTGTGGTTTTCTCCTGCCGGCGGACATTCCGTGACAGATGACAATCCTCCCATGCTGCTTGTGCATGGTCTGTACCACAATGCTTCAGCCTGGATGGCCTACCGCAAATGGTTGCGCGAGGCAGGGTTCACCAACGTTTATGCTTTTTCCTACTCAAGCTGGCGTACTGACTTTGATACGCTTGTGCTCGAACTTGATGACCGCATTGCAAAGCTTGAAAAGGCTTTTCCCGGCACGGCACCGGTGCTTGTGGGACATTCGCTGGGCGGGCTGATCATCAGAGGGTGGATTAAGCGGTTCGGCGGGTGCCGCAGGGTGCGGGCTGTGCTGACATTGGGCACTCCCCATCAGGGCAGCAAACTCGCCCGTCTGGGGTTCGGGCGTCTGTGCCGCAGTCTGGCGTTCAGAGGCCCCCTTGTACGCGCTCTGGAAAAGGACGAACCTGCTGTAAGAGTTCCGGCTGTGGCACTGTATTCCGGAATCGACAACATGGTGCTGCCCGTAGAGGGGCTGAAACCGCGCGCGACGGGATGGCGCCTGCATGAGGTGCATCCGGTGAGCCACATTTTCATGCTCTACAGTAAAAAAACGTTCGATGAATTTCACTGCAGGCTGAAAGAGACTCTTGCGGGAGGCTGTCCGGTTACTCCGCAGACTGGCCGTGCCGGTGATACAGTCTGACATAGTCCTGTGCCATACGCCGCGCAGTAAAGCGGTTCAGCCAGCAGGTTCTTGCAGCCTCTCCCATTTTTTTCAGTCCGGTCCGGTCTGCCGTCAGGTGCATAATCTGTTCTGTCATGGCGGGCCAGTTTCCGGGTTGAACAAGCCTGCCTGTCTTGCGGTCGATCTGTTCCGGTACGCCCCCCTCGGCAAAGGCCACAACAGGGGTACCTGCTGAAAAAGCTTCAAGAACCACCAGAGGATGATTGTCCGCCAGTGTTGGGTACACCAGCAGGTCGGCGGCCGTGAGCACCAGCGACAGGTGCCGGCGGTCAAGATACGGCAGTACCAGCAGACGTTCTTCTGTCCGGCAGCTGTCACCGCCCGCCATTATGCATATGATGTCGCGCCTGCTGCGCACGCTCCGCCATAATCCTTCCCATTGTTCACCCGCCTTGTATGCCGCCTGCTGCCCTCCGTGGGCAAGCATGAGTATGACTCTGGCTGCTGCAGCAATGCCCAGACGTTTCCGGGCTGCATTCTTTCCTTCCGTAAAAAATGTATCTTCAACACCGTTGGGTATCACATGGCAGGGTATGCCCGAAACTGCCTGTCCGGCCATTTTTTTCAGCCACAGGCTGGGAGATACCATCTGAACGGCTGACACGGCACAGAGCTTTTCCAGCGCCTCCCTGAGAGCGGCCTGCCGTGCTGCGGCATACGGGTAGCCGCGCGGGCAAGGGTCAGAACACCCGTCCTTCCAGCCACTGCACGCCAGCGGAAAAGGACAGCCGCCGGTGAGAAGCGATGCGTCGTGCAGCGTGATGACCACCTGCGGGAAGCGCTGGGCATCGCTCAGCAGACGCTGCCAGTCGCAGGTGCTGTGCAGGTGCAGAACGTCACAGGGCTCAGAGAATAAGCTCCGGGCAGGTGCTGTTGTTATGCACTGACATTGCCCCTCTTCAGGCAGGAGCGGGTCACTGTCGTCGTATTCTGTGCTGCGGACAACGCGGTATGGCATTTCCGGTGCACAAAGTTCGTTGTGCAGCAGGGTGGCCACTCGTGCCGCACCGCCGCGCCTGCACAGCATGCTGTGCATCAGAATGCCGGACGAGGCTGTCATACCCGCTCCAGCAAATCCTGTTTCAGGGCCCAGAGAAGCAGGAAACAGGCATCTTCGGCAGTCATGCCGCAATGCTGCACCAGCACGGCTTCAATATTGGCCGCACAGACAGGACTGCGGGCGGCAAAAAGCATCCGGTGCAGAGCATTGCGCGGGATTCTGTCGTCCACCCCGGCATATATGACGGGATGGTCCGCACCTCTGTATACGGCCTGCCCCGCCCTGCTCCACTGCAGCATCAACCCGCCGTGCAGGCGGTCTGTGGGGTGACCCGCAAAAATGGCGGCGTAATCCATCTGTTGCGGATGACGGATTGCGCGGAGCGCCTGTTCATCAACCGCGGTGGCGGCCAGCGAATCCCACAGGGCTATGTGACGCCGTACCACGCTGTGCCATGTGAACTGTTCAAGCACACGCTTACGTCCTGCAGCGCCCATGGTTTTTGCTTTTTCCGGAAACGTGAGCAGCAGGTCGAGAGCCGCGGTCAGCGCAGGAACATCCACCGCTGTCTGCTGAGCCAGCTGCAGGTGGTAGTGATTGTCGTACACCACACGGGCTGCGGTATCAGCGGCACGGGTGTCTGCCGGTCCAAGGGTGGGAACAAGCAGCCCTGTCTTTTCGTGTTCCACCAGGTCGCGGTAGCCGTTCCAGTCCGAAGCGATAACGGGCAGTCCGGCTGCAGCGGCTTCCAGTACCGTCAGTCCGAACGACTCCTGCACATTGTCTGATGGAGACAGAAAAATGTCAGCCGCGCGATACAGCGCATCGCGCACCTGATCATCCGGGCGGTGGAAAAAGCGGAGCTGCAGCCTCATGGCACTTGCCAGTCCGGACAGTACATCCGGTGTGGTGTCGCCCTGCTCTGTCCAGCCTGCAACGATAAGCGTGATCGAGCCGGGGGCGTGCCCCGCGGCAAACAGCCTCTGAAAAGCGCGCAATACCGGCAGCAGGTCCATTTTTGAATAGTGTGACACCCTGCCTGTGATCAGAACTACCCGCGATTCACCATGAAGCCCCAGCTCTTTTCTTGCTGTGTCACGTGTCCCGCAGCTGTCTTTTTTTTCCGGCAGATGTGCGCCAAGCGGAATGAGTGCCACCGCAGGCGCCCTGTAGCGTTCATCAAGACCGTATGCCTGCCGCAGCGAGGCATATATATTTTCCACCGCGCATTTAGCCGCGCGTGATGTGGCAATAACCGCATCACGCGCACAGGTGCCCTGCCACATGTGACCGAGAAATGCCGAAGGATACCATGCATAGCTCAGTGAATGGGTGGGGCCGGTTATGGGGAAAATATTGCAGCCGTGCAGGTTGCGGACTCTGGCAAGACTTGCCGTGTCTTCTATGCAGTCTGAAAGATGAAAACAGTGATAAACCGTTGTTTTTAACGCGTCCGGCAGCTGAGGTCTGGTGGTGACGCGCACGCGGTCCTCCGCGGAAAAATCGGGCAGCGCAAGCTGTATCCACCGGACAAGCTGACGGCACTGGGATTCGTTCTGCAGAAAGAAATGATACTCATCATACGGATTCTGCTGAAAAAGTTCTTTGAGAAACTGCGTGTTGGCCACACTGCGTCCCATGATATCGCCATGCTCGACGAAGGGGTGCAGGCTGCCCCATATGCGCTTGCGGCAAGGTGTACTGTGCATGCTTTTGAAAAGACACAGAACAGGCCGGTTGTCAAACAGAGACAGTATTTTGACGGTACCCTTGTGGGAAAATGAGTTCGTTACTCAACATACTGATTTGCGATATTTTTATTTTCACGGCGCAAAGGTTGCATGCAAGATGGCAAGAAGAATCACCCGATGATATCGGGGGGGAGGATATATACGTGAAGCGTAAGAATCCGCTTGTCATGTGGGGCATAGCTCTTGAAACAGAAGCGGCAGCCTTTCTGGAACAGGCAGCCTGTAGCGGATGCGTGCTGCATAACTGGGATGGGCGTATGCCTGATAACAGTGCGCTGGAATCCGATGAACCGGTTCTGGTCTGGGTTTCACAGCGGGGATGGGATGCTGTGTCTGCTCTGCCGGACGAAGAAATGCAGTTTCTGCATCTTGTTCCCAGAGTTCTGTTGTTGCAGCAGGATGTTTCGCCGGAGTATGTGGAACGGGCGCTTGATGCCGGTTTCACCGACATTCTGAAGGCTCCTTTTTCTGAACCCAGAGTACGCGAAGTTTTTCTGCGTGCGGCGGAAATGCAGAACCTGTACGACGATATCATCCGTATGACCCGCGAGATATGCCTTGAACGTGAGGTGCTCGCACGAAAGAATGATATTCTGGAGTTTATCGTCACCTTTTTGTCCCGTGCCACAGAAAGTCTTGATCCTGTGGAAATTCTGAGCAACGCCCGGGAAGATTTGAGCATGCTGCTGCCGCTGCGCGCGCTGCATGCCGCTTTGTGGCATCCGCAGCAGAAAGACTCCCTTGAAGCGGAAGTGTTTCTGGGGGTGGGCGAGCACACGCAGGCCGGTCTTGAGTGGAGTCAGATGCTGCTTAAGGCGGCGGCAAAGCTGAGCGGCGTGCCTGTTTCGGGCTACACGGTGGAGCAGCTTGGACAGGGAGGGGCGGAAGATGCTCCCGCACCGGGAAAAGTCATTCTGCTGCCTTTGAAAATGAGGGATGAGACGCTGGGCTGTCTTGCTCTGCTTACAGAGGATGACTGCCAGCTTGGCAAAGATCAGGTTCAGGTGCTGCATTCTGCCATGCGCCATCTGGCACTGGCGGTAAAAAACGCCCTGCTTTTCCGTGAAATGCGTTTGCAGGCTGACCACGACGGGCTGACCCAGCTGCACAACAGACGTCATTTCGATACACGGCTGCGTGAGGAACTGGACAGGCACGGTCGCTACAGCATGCCGCTTACCCTGATGATGCTGGATATCGACTATTTTAAGCAGATCAATGACCGTTTTGGCCATCAGGCTGGCGATGCCGTTTTGCGGGAACTTGCCAGTGTGCTGCGTGAAACCATCAGAACCACGGATTACTGCGCACGGTATGGCGGTGAAGAGTTTGTGGCCATATTGCCTCATACCGATGAACAGCAGGCACGCGTGCTGGCGGAACGGTTGAGAAAAAATATAGAAAGCAGAGTGTTCCGTCACCATGGAAAAACAATACAGGCGACAGTGAGCATAGGGCTGACAGGCTTCAAGCCGGGTGCGCTTACTCCGCGTGACGAACTGGTGCGCGAAGCCGACGCGGCGTTGTATCTGGCCAAGGCCAACGGCAGAAATGTTGTGTGCACTTTTGCAGGCAGCTGCAATGAAAAGGTAAAAAAGGCCCAGTAAGCCGCACTTGACCGTCTGCCGGGAATCCGGCATTTCTCCGGATCATATCAGACAGAGCTTTTGCGCTCTGTCTTTTCATTTGCCGGAGGTCATGTTTTGAACGAATTACTTTGGATCGGGTTTGCTTTTCTTGATCTTACGCTGACGCTGCTGCTCTACCGTTTTTTCGGCAGAGCCGGCATCTACGGCGTCATTGTTTTTAACCTGCTGCTCTGCAATATTCAGGTGCTGAAGACCGTTACGCTTTTCGGGCTGACAACCACGCTGGGCAACATTCTGTATGCCGGTGTTTTTCTGGCAACAGACATGCTGAGCGAGTTTTACGGCCGCAAGGAAGCACAGCGGGGGGTTCTGCTGGGATTCACTGTTGTTGTGCTGGCCACGCTGTATATGCAGATAGCGTTACTTTTCTCGCCCGCCGAGGGCGATTTTGCCCAGCCCCATCTTTCAGCCATTTTCGGGCTTCTTCCGCGGCTGGCCATAGCCAGCATCTGCGCGTATCTGATTTCACAGATGCACGATGTGTGGGCCTTTGAATTCTGGAAAAAGAAAACTCAGGGCCGTTTTCTGTGGCTGAGAAACAATGCAAGTACTCTTGTAAGTCAGCTTCTTGATTCCGCCGTTTTCTGCCTTATTGCTTTCTGGGGCGTGTTTCCTGTTCCGGTACTGCTTGAGATCATGTTTACCACATACCTTTTCAAGGGTGTTGTGGCGTTGCTGGACACGCCTTTCATGTATATTGCCCGCAAAGTGCATGCGGGGAACCCCGACTCACGCTGGTAACGGCGCAGCCGGTTTTCCGCATAATAAAAGGCCGGTGTCCGCACCGGCCTTTTTGTTTGTTTTTAAAGCAGCAGAGTTGTGGCCATACCCAGAAAGATAAAGAAACCTGCACCGTCGGTAATGGCTGTCAGAAAAATACTGGATGCCTGCGCGGGGTCTCTGCCCAGTTCCTTGAGAATAAGCGGGATGGATGCCCCTGCCAGTGCCCCGAGAAGCATGTCGAGCAGCAGTGCCACGGCCATGACCTGCGCCAGCAGCAGATTGTGCGTAAGCAGAAAGACCGCCACCAGCACGAGAAATGCCACAATAAGTCCGCTCAGCAGGCCGATTTTTGCTTCGCGCCACACGGCGATCCACGACTTTTTCCGGTCAAAGCGTTCGGTGGCCAGCTGGCGGATCATGACTGCCAGTGCCTGCTGGCCTGTGTTTCCGGCCTGATTGGCCACAATGGGCATAAGCACCGCCAGAATGGCCATGGTGGCGATGGAACCTTCGAACAGGCTGACAACCCATGCGCTGAACGCAGAGTTGACCATGTTGATGATGAGCCACGGCAACCTTTTTTTAACCGACTCCATCCAGGGGGTGTCGACGGTTTCGTCCTGCCCTGCACCCACCATGCCCAGCATGTCTTCGCTGGCCTCATCGTGAATGATGTCGATGATGTCGTCATAGGTTACCACGCCAAGCAGGCGGCCTTCATAGTCCACAACGGGCATGGCCATGAAGTTGTAGTGCGCAAGCTGGTGCGCTACCTCCTCTTTGTCCGCATCAAAGACAACCGAAATGAGGCTCTGGGAGCTCACCTCGTCCTTGAGAAGCGTCCGGGGGCGGCAGAGCAGCAGGTTACGCAGCGAAAGCACGCCCACAAGGCGCTCCTGCTCATCAACGATATATGCGTAGTACGGGATTTCCTTGTCTTCGATCTCCCGCCTGATCTGCATGATGGCCTGATCGGCGGTTACATTGTGATCAATGATGATGATTTCGGTGTTCATGACCCCGCCGGCGGTGTCGGGGTCAAACGCCATGAGCGTTCTCAGTTCTTCTGCGTCATCCGCTTCAAAATAGCGCAGCAGCGCGTCGCGGTGATCTTCGTCCAGTTCGTCCAGCACGTCTGCGGCGTCGTCCGGTGACATTTCCGCCAGAATGCTGGCTGCTTCGTCCCAGTCCAGATTCCGCAGAATGTCCGCACGTGCGTATTCATCCATTTCCGCCAGAGCTTCCGCCGCGTCTTCAGGGGACAGGTGCTGCATAAGGCAGACCTGCTTTTCCAGCGACAGATTTTCCATATGCTCTGCCACGTCCGCAGGGTGTGCGAATTCGGCTTCGGCTTTTTCTTCGCGGCAGAAATGCAGGGCTATTTCACGCCGTTCCATGCTGTCCTGCACGGAATCTGTTTTTGTGCGCTGCTCGTGCACTTGTTCTCTTTTTTCATCAGTCATATGAATTTATCCTATGAAAGCTGTATATTGGCAGCGCTATGTTCCGCTTGAATGTCGGAGATCCGCTTGACGAAAAAATCTCAGAGTCGTAACACCCCAAAGATCAGTCTCCGAAGGCATTGTGCCTCTATCATGTAGCATGTACCTTAACAATCCCATGACAACGAGCACTACCCACTTTTTTTTCGCAGGCGAGGCACTGCGGCACACTGTTGCCGCCATTGATCTGGCGATCACCGAAGATGGTCCCGACCTGACCAGCAACGCGGTTTTCGCCCCTTCTCACCAGCTTGCCGCGCAGATAATCGCAAAGGAAGACTCCCTTGTGTGCGGGCTGGCATACATACCATACATCATGGACCGCGTCATTGCCTGCGACCCGCAGCCGCAGGGATGGGACGACTACACCGTCGACACTCCGTATGCTGACGGTGCGCATGTCACTGCGGGAACCACCGTCGTCCGGCTTCGGGCTTCCGCCCGCCGCCTGCTCAAGGCGGAAAGAATTATTCTGAATTTCATGACCCATCTTTCCGGAATAGCCAATCTGACTGCCCGTTATGTTGACGCACTTTCCGGTACGGGCACCCGCCTTCTTGATACCCGCAAGACATTGCCCGGATTGAGATATCCGGAAAAGTACGCGGTTGTTATCGGCGGCGGGCTCAACCACCGGCGGAACCTGCAAGAAATGCTGATGCTCAAAGACAACCATATTGATCTTGCCGGCAGCATCACCGCCGCAGTGCAGAGACTCAGGGACACGTATTCCCCCTGCCCCCCCGTGGAGGTGGAATGCCGCACGCCGGATGACGTGCGTGAAGCCGTGGCCTGTAACGTGGACAGAATTATGCTGGACAACATGGATGCAGACGGGCTTGCAGCCGCTTTGCCGCTTATTCCGGATCATATTGAGACTGAAGCAAGCGGCGGAGTGACTCTGGAAACCATCCGCGTTCTGGCGCAGGCCTCCTCTCGACGGCTTGATTTTATTTCCGTGGGCAGGCTGACTCATTCCGCCCCTTCCGCAGATTTCAGCATGCGTATAAGCGAGTAGCAAATGAATACACAAAACAGCTATGACACCATTCAGGAGATCAGGTCCCGTATGGGCAGCCGCCTGACCATTATGGGACACCACTACCAGCACGAAACCGTAATCCGGCACACTGAGCTGCGGGGCGACTCGCTGGAACTGGCCCGCAAGACATCTCAGGTTGATGCGGAACATATTGTTTTCTGCGGGGTGTATTTCATGGGAGAATCGTCTGCCCTGCTGGCCCGCCACGGTCAGAAAATTTATCTGCCCGAGCCGGATGCGAACTGTGTCATGTCGCAGATGGCTCCCGCAGAAAGGGTCGACCGGGTACTCACCGCGCTTTCCGGTCGTGGCAGACGCATTGTACCTCTTACTTATGTCAATTCATCGGTGGCTGTGAAAGCCGTGGTGGGCAGACATGGCGGTTCGGTGTGCACGTCGGCCAATGCCCGTACAATGCTTGAATGGGCGTTTGCACAGGGCGATGCGGTGCTTTTTATTCCTGACAAGAATCTGGCGGCAAACACAGCGGATGCTCTGCAGATTCCTTTTGAAAAACGCCATATTCTTAATATCCGCCAAAACGGGGCTGCCATCGACTTTGACGCGGCGGACAGGGCTGACCTGTTGATGTGGCCGGGCTGCTGTGCCATTCATGCCCGCTTTAATCTGCGGCAGATCGCCACAATGCGCGAAGCCCATCCCGGATGCCGCATCGTGGTGCACCCCGAATGCAGCCCCGATGTGGTCAGACAGGCCGATGCCGCAGGGTCAACGTCTTTCATAATCAGATACACCGAAGAGGCGCCCGAAGGTTCCACTGTAGTTGTGGGTACTGAAATCAATCTGGTGGAAAGGCTGGCAGCGCAATATGCCGGCCGCAAGACCGTGCTGCCGCTGCTTGAAAGTGCGTGTTCACACATGAACAGCGTCACTGAAGAAAAGCTGGCGGCAACGCTGACCGCAGTTGAAAACGGCACATGTGCGCCGGTTATGGTTCCCCTAGAAATGCAGGACAACGCCCGTGTTGCCCTGGAGCGCATGCTGCAGGCCTGCGCATAAAAAGAGGCACTTTTATGTCCACTTTCCGTCCCGTCACTCCTGTTCTGGTCATCGGATCCGGTATTGCCGGATGCACTGCGGCTCTTACTCTGGCCGACATGGGTATAGAGGTCACCCTGATAACCAGCGGTGATACGCTTGATAAAGGCAACACTGCGCTGGCACAGGGAGGCATTGTTTTCCGTGCGCACGACGGTGACCCCAAGCAGCTGGAAAAAGATATTCTGGTGGCCGGTCACAGGTACAATTCGACAAAAGCCGTACGCCATGTGAGCGTTGAAGGACCTAAGGCCGTTCAGGACGTTCTTGTGGACAGGCTGTCCATTCCTTTTGCCCGTCAGCAGGACGACAGCAAGACCGGCGCCGACTGCGAGTGGGACATGACCATGGAGGGCGGTCACGCTGCTCAGCGTATTCTGCATTGTGCTGATTACACCGGCCGGGCCATTATGGACGGGCTGATGCGCGAGGTGCAGGCATCACCCAATATACGGGTGCTCACCAACCGCACGGCCATCGACCTGTTGACCAGTCATCACCACGGTACCAGTCTGGAGTTCAAATACCAGCTGGTGAACCAGTGCGCCGGAGCATATGTTTTTAACGAACAGTTACGTTGTGTGGAGACCATTCTGGCAGATTTTACCGTGCTGGCCACGGGAGGAATAGGACAGATTTACCTGCACACAACCAACTCTCCTGTGTGTGTCGGTTCCGGTCTGGCCATGGCATACAGGGCTGGTGCGCGAATTGAAAATGCAGAATTTGTTCAGTTTCATCCCACAGCGCTGTATCACCGCACTGAACGCCGTTTTTTGATTACCGAGGCCATGCGCGGTGAGGGAGCCCGGCTTGTCAATGCGTCCGGCGAACCTTTCATGCACCGCTATGATCCCCGGGCCGATCTTGCGCCGCGTGACATTGTGGCCCGCGCCATTGTGGAAGAAATGCTCTCCACAGGCAGCGACTGTGTTTTTCTGGATGCGGCCAACTATGTCGAGCACAATCTTGAAACGCGGTTTCCTACCATTTTCCAGCGATGCCTGAATCTTGGTATTGATATCCGCAGACAGCCCATTCCCGTTGTGCCCGCAGCACATTATTTCTGCGGAGGGGTGCTGGCCGACCTGAACGGCAGGACTACGCTGGAACGCCTTTACAGTGTGGGCGAATGCAACTGCACCGGGGTACACGGCGCCAACAGACTTGCCAGCACTTCCCTGCTTGAAGCCCTGCTGTGGGGCCGCAACGCGGCATTGAATATTCATGGCAGACTGGGACGCCGGGCAGCGCTGAATAAGAGGCTGCGTGATTCCATTCCTGACTGGAATCCGCTGGGCGATGAAAAAAATGATGACCCGGCCCTGATTGCTCAGGACTGGACAACCCTGCGCAATACCATGTGGAATTACGTGGGCATTACCAGAACATCCAGCCGGCTGCAGCGTGCTCATGACGAGATGCGCGACCTGTGGCGTCATGTGAGTGACTTTTACAAGCGCACTCCCCTCTCCAAGCCGCTTGTGGATCTTTTCCACGGCTGTCAGGCGGGTTACGTGGTTACCATGGCGGCACGCCGCAACAAACAGAGCGTTGGCTGCCATTACCGGATAGACTGATACGCAAATAAAAACGGGACCTTCGGGTCCCGTTTTTATTTGCGTATATGCTTTGTGCTGCTGTTACAGCAGATAATCGCGGATGATGAGAACGCCCGTGTACAACTGAAACAGTATGAGCAGCATGAGCACCAGATTGTTGATGCCGTGGGCCAGCGGGAGCACGGCCCGCTTTTTTTTGTATTTGTCGAGCACATACCCTGTGGCGAACCCCGCGGCGGCAAGAGGAATTATGATGAACCCCGCAATGTAGTGCCAACCGGTTATCAGCATGACTCCCCATCCCATCCACGCAAAAAAGAGCCCGAGCCCCATTCCTGCAATCCACAGGGCGATTGCAATTTTCCCCCATAAAACGTGCCCTTTCCAGTTGAAGGGTACTTTTTTCTTCATGTGCAGCATCATGAATCGTCTGATGCCGAGATAAAAAACATATCCGCCGGCAATGGTGGCGAACAGCTGGAGTGCCGGATGAATCCACATGCTCGGCATGTAATCCTCCTTTCAGGTAATAATACCGGAAGTGACAAGCCGGTCTGCGACCAGCAGAAGCATGACAAAAAGCATGCTGACATTGACGGCATGAAATCCCCTTACAGGCGACGCCAGCAGATAGCCCGAGGCTGCCAGACCGGTGATACCGGCAAGGCACACGGCAATGCGCACCGCTGTTTCGGCTATGAAGGGGAATACGGGCAACAGAAGCAGCGCCACCATGTATGACGCATACCACAGCCGCAGCAGTGCATGATACCTGTGCGACAGCTCGACAGAAGGTAAGGGAAGACCGGCCGCAAGGTACGACTGGCGGTCGCGTTCTGCCCGCAGCCAGAAGTGCGGGACCTGCCACAGATAATACACGATGAAAAGCAACGCTATCTCGGGTGAATAAAGATTACCACCTGCCGCCAGCCAGCCGAACACAGGAGGCAGAGCACCCGGTACTGCCCCGGCAAGCAGCGAAAAAGCCGTATATTTTTTCATCGGGGTGTATACGCCGTTGTATAATGCCAGCACGGTCGCGGACAGCAACACCAGACGGACGCCGCCCGCCGCATGCAGCAGTATCAGTGCGGGTAGCAGTGCCGCCATGCCCACAGCCCGTGCCGCAGTTGTTGGCAGCCTGCCGGAGGCAACAGGCCGGTTGCGGGTGCGGGGCATACGGGCATCCAGATCTTTTTCCTGAATCTGGTTGAACACCGAGCAGGCACATGTCAGCAGAAAGGTGCCGGCTGCGGACGTGACCATGTCCGGCCCCGCTGCGCCTGCTGCCAGCAGATAGCCGAAGACACAGGACAGTGCCACCATGCCCGCCACGCGGAACCTGAACAGGCTGGATGCTGCCCGCAGCACTATTGCGCCTTCCCGTTTTTGTCGGACAGGCTCTTCATATATTCCACAAGAGCGTTCAGCCTCTCTTCGTCCATCTCGTACGGCGGCATAACGGGATCATATCCCTTGGTCAGCTTTTCAGAAGGATTGAGTATGCTTTCAATAAGATAGCTCTCGTCTGCCGTGACAGTCCTTTCTGTACCATCTTCTATGACCAGACGCTGATAGCCGTACAGGTTTTTAACACTGGGGCCCATAATTTCGGAACCGTCCGTAGAGTGACAGGAAATGCAGCCTTCTTCCTGCATCAGCTTGCGGCCTGCACTTATCGCAGACTGGTTGCGGTTAAGCATCCAGCCCACCATCAAGTCTATTTCGCCGGGGGGAACACTGTCCTGATACGAGGGCATCATGGGGTCATAGCCTTCCACCACCTCGGCGTTGGGCTGCAGCAGTGCGCGGCGCAGGTACTGTTCGTCGGCCACCATGGTTGTCTTTGTACCGTCGGGCATAATAATCGGGCGCTCGGCACCGTAGATATCTTTAAGCGTCGGTCCCAGACCGGGGCTGCCGTCCAGCGAGTGGCATGAAATGCAGCCGTGAGTTTCCAGCAGTGCCAGCGCCTTGGCCTCGTCATCGGTCTGTTCGGTGGCATTCAGCCAGTCTTCGAAGTCTTTTTCCGGCATTACGGCCACCGTAGAAAGCATGTTGGCGTGCTTTAACCCGCAGTATTCCGCACACAGGATGTCATATTCTCCTGTCCGTTCCGCCTTGAACCAAGCGTAGGTGTCCATACCCGGAACTGTGTCCATCTTGATGCGGAAGGCAGGTACATAAAAGCTGTGCAAAACATCTGCTGAGGTCATATCAAGCCGTATTGCCTTGTTGACCGGCACATAGAGGGTGTTTGCCCGTTTGCCGTTGGGGTATTCAAAAACCCATGACCACATGCGTGCAGTCACTTTGACTTCCATGGCATTGGCAGGAACAGAGCGAAGTGCCTTGAAGCCTATCCAGCCGTAATAGAACATGCCCATCACAAGCAGGGATGGAATAACGGTCCACAGCACTTCTGCTGTCACGTTGCCGTCGAAGCGCGCCGGTTTGGGGTTGCGCGTGTGGTGATAGCGCCATGCGAACCACAGCATACAGGCGGTTATGCATACCAGAATTGCTATTGAAATGCCGAAGATGACATAGAAAGCCAGATCAACCTGTTGCACAGGGCTGAGTGATTGCGGAAACATAGGCACCTCACCTGTAGGCTACGTCAAAAAATGTGAATCCTATGGCGATGGCAAGAATTGCAAAGGCAATGAAAACCATCAGGCGAATAAGATTGCCCTCATACCGCAGGTGCATGAAATAAAGCGTCACCAGACCGGCTTTGCAGGTGGCTATGCCAAGGGCAACGACGATGTTCAGGAATCCGAAATCAAAGCGGGACGCGGCAACCGTGATGGCAGTGAAAACGAGCAGGACAAGCCAGATGATGGTGTTTTGCCTGAAACTGACAATATGGTGGTGTTCGGCGCTCATGATCTCTCCTACACAATGAGGTAAAAAAGCGGAAAAAGGTAAATCCATACCAGATCAACAAGATGCCAGTACAGGCCGCTGTTTTCGAGAAAGATGAAATTGTCAGCGGTTACCCTGCCCGCGTTGATCAACCGTAATGCATAAAGCAGTACGGCTCCGCCGATGATGACGTGTATGCCATGCAGCCCCGTCATCACATAGTAAAGGCCGAAATAGACAATCTCGCCGGCGGGACGCAGCAAAAGCTGGTCTGAATCGGGGTATATCCCGTGATGAATTTTGGCACTCCACTCAAAGTACTTGATAACCAGAAAGATAAGCGCACACCCTACGGTGGCGGTGAGCAGACGTTTACAAAGCACAACTTTGCCCTGCTGCAATGCGCTGATGGAAAGAGCCACAAAAAAGCTGCTAGTGATAAGCACCACGGTGTTTACCGTGCCCAGCAATACGTCCAGTTCCTTGCTGGCCTTATGGAACTCTGCAGGGTGCTGATGCAGGTAGATGGCATACAGCAGGAACAATCCGCCGAAGAGAAGGACTTCTGTAAACAGGAACAGCCACATGCCTATTTTGGCGCCCAGATAGTCGTTATGGACGTTACTCATCGGAAGTCACCTCCCTGAAGTCGTACGGCCCGTGTGTGACCACAGGTTCTTCAACAAAGTTGTGATGCGGGGGAGGAGAAGGAACCTGCCATTCCAATGTCACGGCGTTCCAAGGATTGTCACCGGCCCGGGGGCCGCTGCGTGCTCCCTTGAACAGATTCCACAGCATGAGCAGAAGCCCTGCGGCCAGAATCCAGGATCCTACTGTGGAAATGAAATGCCCCGTGGTGTACTGCGGCAGATAGTCGTAATATCTGCGCGGCATGCCCTGCAGGCCGATGACGAAAAGCGGAAAGTACAGAACGTTGAAACCGATGAAAGTAACCAGACAGGAGATGTTGGCCACTCTTTTGTTATACATCTTTCCGTATATTTTGGGGAACCAGTAATGCATGGCTCCGAACAGACCAAACCCGAGCCCGCCGAAAATGACATAATGGAAGTGCGCGACAACAAAATATGTATCATGCACATGGATATCAGTTCCGGCCCCGCCCAGCACCAGTCCGGTAAGCCCACCTATGGAAAAGAGAAAGATGAACGCCATGGCGTAGTACATGGGCGGTTCAAGATAGATGGACCCCTTGAACATGGTGGAAACCCAGTTGAACACCTTGATGGCAGAAGGAATGGCGACGACAAATGTGAGAAACGAAAAAACCAGCACTGCGGTATCGCTCATGCCACTGGTGAACATATGATGCGCCCATACCAGTGAACCCGCAAAGGCTATGGCAAGGCTGGAAAAAGCGATCATCTTGTAGCCGAAGATTTTCTTGCGGGAAAATACCGGAATTATTTCGGAAATTACACCCATGGCGGGCAGAATCATTATGTACACGGCCGGGTGTGAATATATCCAGAAAAGGTGCTGATACAGCAGCGGGTCGCCGCCTTTGGTGGCGTCAAACAGCCCCACCCCCATTACCCTTTCAACCACAACCAGCAGCACGGTAATACCAAGCACCGGAGTGGCGAGTACCTGAATCCAGCCGGTGGCATACAGCGACCAGACAAAAAGAGGCAACCGGGTCCATGTCATGCCCTCGGCCCGTAATCTGTGGATGGTGGTGATGAAATTGAGGCCGGTGAGTATGGAAGAAAAACCCAGAACAAATACGGCTGCAAGAGCCACGTTGACGTTTGTGGTGGTCACGTTGCTGAAGGGGACGTAAAACGTCCAGCCCGTGTCCGGCGGACCGTCACCCGTAAAGAGAGAGCTGAGCGCGAGCACGGCACCGGTGACATAAAGCCACCATGAAAAATTGTTCAGGCGGGGAAAGGAGACATCCTCGGCCCCTATCTGAATGGGAAGAAAGATATTGCCGAATGCGGCCGGAATGCTGGGGATGACCACCAGAAAAATCATGACCACGCCATGCAGCGTGAATATGGCATTGTATGTCTGCGCGTCCATGATGGTTTTTCCGGGGGCGATAAGCTCAAGGCGTACAAGAAAGCCAAGAAGCAGCCCCACGAGGAAAAATCCGATTATACCATAGAAATACAGTATGCCGATACGTTTGTGGTCTGTTGAAAAAATCCATGAACCGATGCTGTTTTTTGTGCCCTGCAACGGTCCCCAGAAGCCCCGGGAAGTCTGAACCGCGTCAGCCGTAGCCATAACCACCTCTCACTTGGGACGTTTAGCTTATTGTTGTGCCGCTAAGTCAGTTTCTTTTTTTTCCGCCGCGCAAAAGAAGAAAGAGGAACAAAGCTATGCCGGAAAGAACCACAATTCCTGCAATACGCATAAAGTCGAATACATAGCGTTTTCCTTCCGGGTCGTATGTAAAACAATATGCCAGCACTCGTTTTACAGACAGTCCCACTTTTCCTTCTGCCGCTTCCGTTGCAGCCATGGTGATGTCAAAAGGCAGGAAACCGCTGCCATACAGGTAGCGGACTATTTTCCCCTCAGGCGACACCGCCACAAGAACTACAGGGTGGATGAAGTCTCTGCCCTGTCTTTGAAAGCGGAAACCGATGCTGTCCATAAATGCATCGATGTTATGTTTGTCACCGGTGAGAAACAGCCATGCTTCGGGTGGAAAAGCGTTATCAAGGGCCTGCATGTAATTGGCTTTTTTGCGGGCTGCCAGCTCGGGGGTATCCAGTTCGTCAAAACTGACGCTGAGCACCTTATAATCTTTGCCGGGGGTAAGGGTGACACCGGGCAGTACGCTGGCTATGGAACTCATCAGAATATTGCATACCGTGGGGCAGGAATAATAAACAGGGGCGACAATGGTCGGTTTGTCCATAACGGATCGAATATCGACCACGCGCCCCTGTGAGTCTGTGAAGCTAAGTCCTTCGGGCACATACTGCCCGAGCTTTTCATCCACTTCTGCCGCCTGGGGGGCGGCAGAAGCGGATGGATGAACATGGGCGTCCTCTTTCTGAGGCATCCCCTCCGCTGCCGTATGGGCTTCGTGGCCGGTATCTTCGTGCCCGTGCCCTGTCTCGGCATGTGGCACTGCTGCCGGCCGGGCTTCCGGATTCTGCATGGTATGAGCTGTATGCTCTTCGGCTGCAGCGGGTATGCCGGTAATGGCAAGCAGGCAGAAGACCACAACAGCTGCTATTGACAGCAAGGCAGGCATCTTCATGGGGACCCTCCGAAAGATGACGGATGCTTAGAACTTTGCGATGTGGTCGGCCAGAGTCTTGATCTGCTCGTCGTTGAGGCGCTTCATGATATTGATCATGACACTTTTTTTAGATCCGCCGAAAGAACCGTCGAGGTAGCCTTTCATGTTTTTATACAGCTGTTCGGCGCTCTGCCCCTTGATTGGTTCGCCGACCCCCATGGCCAGTTTGCTGCCGTCGGCGCCGTGGCACCCTGCACACATTCTGTACAGTGAGGCTCCGTCTTCAGCTGCCGTGGCAATGGCTGCTCCGGTTCCGAGAACAAGGCACAGGCTCATGATTGCGATCAGTTTTTTCATTACATCCTCCGTATTTATGGGTATTGGAACATGGGACATGCAGTCCATATTGCAAACAATACTAACAGTGCATGTATAATAAACGCAACGTCTTCATGCATTTATTTTGTTATGCCCAAAAAAAAGAGCGCCCGCAGGCGCTCTCTTGTTTGTCAATGAATGACCGGAAAGGCTCAGGGGGTATCCTGAGCAGGTTCTTCTGCAGGCACATCCACCCCGAGCATGAGCAGGATGGGGCTTGCGACGAAGATGGACGAATAGGTACCTACGCCCACACCTATCAGCATGGCCAGCGCGAAGTCGTGGATAACGCCGCCTCCGAGGAAGTACAGCGTGATGATGACAAGCAGCGTGGTGCCGGATGTCAGGATGGTCCGGCTCAACGTCTGGTTGATGGCCAGGTTGATTACCGAACCGAGCGATTCGTTCTGGTGCGACAGCCGGTATTCGCGGATACGGTCGTAGACAATGATGGTGTCGTTCAGCGAGTACCCGATAATGGTCAGCAGCGCTGCCACGATGGTCAGGTCAAACTCCTTGTCCAGCAAGGAAAAAAGCCCCACCGTAATGGTTACGTCGTGTATGAGCGCCACAAGCGCCCCCAGTGCGAAGTTGAGCTTCAGCTTCCAGCAGAGCGCAAGCGTAAGCAGCAAGGCGGCAAACACCAGACCTGCTTTGCTTATACCCAGCTGGCCCAGCAGATACATGCCGGTGGCAAGGGCCGCGGCCATGATACCCGCGGTGAACCAGCGTTGTTCAAAACGGCCTGAGATGTAAATGGCAATGAGCAGCACGGCGAAGTAAAGAGCTTCAACCGCTTTCGAGCGCAGATCGGCCCCTACTTTCGGGCCTACCATTTCCAGCCGTTTGATTTCATAGCTGGCCCCCGGAAGTTTTCCGGTAAAAGCCTGTGCAATGTCACTGCGCAGATCTTCGGGATTTTCTCCCGCCTGCGAAACGCGCACGAGGTATTCATTGTCTGCGCTGTCTCCGAAACGCTGCACGCTCAGTCCAGGAAGGTTAAGGTCTTCCAGACTGCTCTTGATGGCGGCCGGCTCGACGGAGCGGTCAAACTGCACCTGCACCACCACCCCGCCGGCAAAGTCAATTCCGTAGCTCGGGCCGCCTTTGATGAAAAGCGAAAGCAGCCCGACAAGGAGAACCACTCCGGAAAGGCACAGAGATATTTTGCGCAGACCGACAAAATCAATATTGATATCGGGCTTTATTATGGACAATCCCATGAATTCCTCTCCTTAGATGCTGAGCTTTCGGCCCTGGCGTTTCAGGCTCCAGATATCCATAAGCACGCGCGATACAAAGATAGCGGTGAACATGGAGGCCAGAATGCCGAGACTCAGCGTGACGGCAAAACCGCGTATCGGGCCGGTTCCGAACTGATACAGAATGACAGCCGCTATGATGGTGGTGATGTTGGCATCCACAATGGTCAGAGTGGCCCTGCTGTACCCTTCCTGAATGGCTGCCCGGGGGGTTAGCCCCTTACGCAGTTCTTCCCGGATTCGTTCGAAGATCAGTACGTTGGCGTCTACGGCCATCCCCAGTGTCAGGATGATGCCGGCAATGCCCGGCAGCGTCAGGGTTGCCCCGAATCCGGCAAGGCCAGCAAGGATGAGCACCAGAGTGAAACTGAGTGCCACGTTGGCAACCAGACCGGCGAAACCGTAGTAGACAACCATGAATATGACCACCAGCACACCGCCGGCCAGAGCCGCGGTGACACCCTGGTCAATGGACTGCTGGCCCAGCGAAGGGCCGACAGACCGTTCTTCAAGAATATGTACCGGTGCGGGCAATGCGCCGGCACGCAGCACAAGCGCAAGGTCGTGTGCTTCGGCATCGCTGAAGCGGCCTGTGATGCTGGCCCGCCCGCCTCTGATTTTTTCCTGAATAACAGGCGCGGAGTACACTTTGCCGTCCAGCACAATGGCCATCCGCTTACCTTTGTTTTCACCGGTCACCAGTTCAAACATCCGTGCCCCGCGGTCGTTGAAGGTCATGATGACGTAGGGCTGGTTGAACTGGTCGAAGCTGGCGCGGGCGTCCACAATATTTTCGCCGGTCATTACCGCTTCGCGGTTGACTACAACGGGTATCGAGGCACCCGAGGCGCCCCGTTCCTGCATCTCGCGGATTTCAGTTCCGGGCGGAACAATGCCTCTGGCCACATTGGCGGGATCCACATCGTCGCGCACCATCTTGAACTCAAGGTGGGCGGTTTTGCCGATGATCTGGATGGCCCTTTCCGGATCGTTAAGGCCGGGCAGCTGCACCTGAATGCGGTTGTCCTGCTGCTTGCGTATGTCGGGTTCGGCCACGCCGAACTGGTCAATACGGTTGCGGATGGTTTTAACGGCCTGATCAAGTGCCAGATTAGAAAGATACTTTTTGTACTCAGAGCTGAAGGCCAGAGAATATTTCACCCTGCCGTCGTTCAGCACCTGAGGGGGCGAAACAGTAAGTCTTTCGAACTGTTTTTTCAGCAGGCTATCCAGTTCACCCCGCTGCTCTTTTTTCAGCAGAATGAATTCCAGCCGGTCTCCTGCGACCACGCGGGGCCGCATAAGAAAAATTCCTTCGTCACGCGCGATCTCACGCAGATCATTTCCCGTCTGGGACAATGCGTTTTCCAGCGCTTTGTCCACATCTACACCCAGTGTCAGATGAATACCGCCCATAAGGTCAAGGCCGAGGCTGACTTTGTTGTCGGGCAGGATTTTCTGCAACGGGGAGGATTTGAAGGCGGGAATGCTAGGCAGTGTATAGGCCAGCCCCATCACTGCCACAACGAGTGTGAGCGCGATTCTCCATCGCAGGCCCTCTTTCATTGCAACTCCTCTATTCAGTGGGCTGAAAAACACGCCGTTGTGTACCTGCTGCTGCAGGCAGGCGTGCCTTGTCGCCCGATGCGGGGCATCAGGCTTCTTTACAACAAAAAAGCAAGCATTCAGGCAGAAAAGACCGCGGGAGGCGGTCTTTTCTGTATGCTTGCATAAAAAGACGCCGGAGCGTCGTTATTTCTTGCTGTCCTTGGCGGGTTCTTCTTTTTTGCCGTTTTTGGGATCGGCAAGACCGGAAATGAAACCGCGGCCGACTTTGACGACAGTCTGCCCGAGGTCAACGGACAGCCATTCATCACTCACTTCGACGATACGTCCATACAGGCCGCCGCCGGTGATCACACGGTCACCTTTTTTCAGGTTACCAAGCATTTCGCGATGCTCTTTTGCCTTTTTCTGCTGAGGCCGGATGAGCATGAAGTAGAAAATCGCGAACATCAGAATCAGGGGCACAAAGCTCATGATCGGGTTGCCACCCTGTGCTCCGGCTTCCGCGCCGGCACCCATGGCATAGGCCACACTAGTCGAGAACATATATCCTCCTTGCCAGTCAGGTTTCTTGCGTTGCAGCCCGCAGATGCGGGAAAACGCAATCTACCTACCTGCTTGAACAGAAACTTTCAACGCTTTTCTGGACTAGTTGGTACCCACGTACATGTTACCGTAAGGCCTGTGCGAAAAAGGCTTCACCTTGGCAAAGTCAGCGTCCAGCACCATGGCCGCGTCCATTCCGAATTCGGTGCAGAAGTCGCGGACATGCTTTGTTATGAATGCCGTGTCTTCGGGCGTGAGCGGTTCAAAATGCAGCCCCGGCCCCAACTGGTATCGGGGTACGGTGCCGCGGATGTATATTACGCCGCCGTGCATGCCCGTTCCCAGACTTCTGCCGGTAATGGGGGCTTCGGGCTTGGAAGTATCCATGCCCAGCAGGATGATGGCTCCGCCGGCCATGTATTCTCCCAGAAAGTCTCCTGCCTTACCGCCGGCAACAATCACAGGGGATTTGTCCATATAGGCTTTCATATGAATTCCCACGCGGTATCCCACGTCTGACCGGACAAGTATTCTGCCGCCGCGCATGGCATAGCCCAGAACGTCTCCTGCCATGCCGTTGATAACAATGGTGCCGTCATCCATGGTGTTGCCCACGCCGTCCTGCGCGTTGCCTTCCACCCGTATGGCCGGCCCGCGCATAAAAGCGCCCAGATCCTGTCCCGGCACGCCGTGCAGAATAAAGCGGACATCTCCTTCGACGGCGTTACCGATATACCGCTGTCCACGGATATTGAATATTTCCACCGTGTCGGCACCGTTTTCCAGCGCGGTGTGAATCTGCTCATTAAGTTGCCGGTAGTATACTCCGGCGGCATCTATTTCCACTTTTTTGCCCATGTCACGCCTCCACTTCAACAATGACAGGTTCACCGGCTTTGGGCGCCCATACTCTGTCAAGTTCGGGACACACTTCACGGATGGAGCTTTCTTCGCTGGACATGAACACCATGTCATCTTTTTCCGCCACAATAAGAGGACGGAGCTTTACACGGTCATTCAGGCCCATCATGCTTTTGCCGTCGGTGACCAGAATGGCAAACGGACCGTTGAGCATGGCCGAACCGTACACCATGCGCAAAGCCTCGCACGCCCTGCGCTCGTCTTCGGGCATTCTGTCTATCTCATCCCAGAAAGGCGGGGCGAAAACTCTGCTTGCCATGCGTTTGCTCAGGCCGTGCTTGCGGATAAGAAGATCAAGCAGATACGCAACAACTTCAGTATCTGTCATCAATGTGCACTCATAATCATGCTGACACAGATACCGCTTGTTGATGCCGTATGAAGATATTTCGCCGTTGTGCACAATGGCCCAGTCCAGAATGGTGAACGGGTGCGCGCCGCCCCACCATCCGGGCGTATTGGTCGGAAAACGGTTGTGTCCCGTCCATATATACGCGTTGTATTCGTCCAGCCTGAAAAAATCGGCTATGTCTTCCGGAAAACCAACCCCTTTGAATGCCCCCATATTTTTTCCTGACGAAAAAACAAACGCTCCGGCCACTGTTTTATTGATATGCATGACCACGCTGACCACATAGTCGGCCTCGTCCAGATGTTCCCATCGGGGGCGCACCTGTCTGGGCGTGACAAAAAAACGCCATACAATGGGCGGATTTTTGATGGCCGGAGTTTTTCTGGTGGGAATGGGCTGAGACTCCGCAATGTCGAAGAATTCTTTGATAACCTTTTCCGCCTTGTCCAGAGATGTCTGGTCGTCACACATCAGGTGGAAGGCATACTTGTCGGCGTGGTGAGGATAAATGCCGTAAGCGGCAAAACCACCGCCCAGTCCGTTGCCCCTGTCATGCATGGTGCACATGGCGCTTATGGGCATGGAACCGGAAATGAGATTTTTCTTCCTGTCAATGACACCGAAGACACCACATCCGGAAATGTCTTTATCAAACTGCCAGAATGTATCCGGAGCTTTCATGTCGTTCTCCTGTCGCCGGATTAGTCCGGCCTGACGGCAAAAAGAGCCGCCCGAGCATTTTCGGGCTATCTGCCCGCGTGTTTAACGCCCAGTATGTCCAGTTCCACCTGATTAAGGCCGATGCCGCGCAGCTTGTCGCGGTTGCCCCGCAGGCTTTCAATGGAGTTCAGGCCCATGCCGCCTAGCATTTCCTGTATTTCGTGCCCCCATGCGCGGATAAGATTGGCAAGGCGTCTGGCTGCCACATCGGGATTCTGGCGTTTTTTCAGGCGTGCTTCATTGGTGGCGATACCCCACGGACATTTGCCGGTATAACAGCGGCCGCACAGGGTGCATCCTACAGCCACAAGTGCCGCAGTTCCTATGTAAACAGCGTCCGCACCCAGCGCTATGGCCTTCACAACGTCCGCGCTGCAGCGCATTCCTCCCGAAACCACAAGCGAGGCATGGTTGCGGATACCCTCATCGCGCAGGCGGTTGTCTACCGCGGCAAGGGCCAGTTCGATGGGTATGCCCACGTTGTCGCGGATCATGGTTGGCGCAGCACCTGTGCCACCTCTGAATCCGTCAATCACCACAATGTCGGCACCGGCCCGGACTATGCCCGAGGCAATGGCCGGAGCATTGTGAACGGCTGCAATCTTGACGGAAACGGGAACACGGTATCGGGTGGCTTCCTTGATGGCATAGATAAGCTGCAGCAGATCTTCAATGGAGTAGATGTCGTGGTGCGGAGCCGGAGATATGGCGTCCGAACCGAGAGGTACCATGCGGGTGCGTGACACTTCTTCGTCAATTTTTTCACCCGGCAGGTGTCCGCCGATACCCGGCTTTGCCCCCTGACCAACCTTTATTTCCACTGCCGCACCTGCGTTCAGGTAGTCTTTATGCACCCCGAAACGGCCGGAGGCTACCTGTACAATGGTATTGGCCCCGTAGCCGTACAGTGAAGGATGGAGCCCGCCCTCTCCCGTATTGTAGACTATGCCCAGTTCCGTGGCGGCCTGAGCCATGGCTTTGTGCAGGTTGAAATTGATGGATCCGAACGACATGGCTGCAAACATCAGCGGATACTCCAGCCGGATCTGCGGAGGCATTTCTCCCTTCAGCCTGAATGTGCCGGCTGTTTCTTCAAAAGCCGCGATATCCGGTTTGGCTCCCAGATAGGTGCGCAGCTCCATCGGTTCACGCAGCGGATCAATCGACGGATTGGTGACCTGGCTTGCGTCAAGCTGCAGGTTGTCCCAGTAGACGGGCTTGTCCGCCGGACTGCCTGATCCAGAAAGCAGGATGCCGCCTGTATCGCTCTGCTTGTATATGTGTTTGATGAACGCAGGTGTCCAGAAAGCGTTTTCACGGAATTCCGAAGGATTTCTGCGTATGGTCAGGCAGCTTGTGGGGCACTGCGCCGCGCATCTGTGGCAGCCGGTGCATTTTGAACTGTCGAAGCTGACACGCTGTCTGGTGTCGTCCCAGTAATGTGCCTCATAGGAGCACTGTCGCACACAGACCTCGCAGTTGATACAGCGCGAATCATCGCGGACAATGACAAAGTCTGTGAATTTTTGACTTATCGGCTTGAAAGGCAAAGCGTGCCTCCTTTGCTGGATGGCGCATCTGTGACAAAAATGTTTATTTTGCGCATTGCGCAAATAAGCAGCAGGAAGATGCGCTCTTGATGTTAGGAATTAACGTAAAAGTATAAAAAATGTCAATTCACAGGACGGCGCTATCAGGCAGTTTGATTATTTATTCTTTATTTCTAGTATATTAGTCCATTTTTTATATTTTTGAGAAGAAACCATCCATATGATTTTCTGCAGGATAATTACAATTTTGCAATATTGTCTTTGATGAATCCAGTGACAAGCTGCCCTACTTTGCCGGAGGTTTCTCTGTGTGTGGTAAGCAGATGATGGGCGGTTATCTTCTCAGTAACCGGCAGCAGGTGCATCTGCCTTACCGCAGAGCTGATGGAAGTGATGATCCGCCATGCGTTGCTGGGAGGGGATGTTCTGTCTGTGGGAGCATGGAGGACCATCGCCGGACAGGTGACGTTTCCGAGTATGCGCCCGACACTTCGGCAACCTTCTATAAGGCTCCAAAGCTGCGGCAGCAGATTTACACCGTCATAACCGCGCCACGGCGCAATCTCCTGTGAGGCGGACGAACGCGGTGCTGAAGGCCACACGGGGCGGACAAACCGCAGAAAGCGCACAAGAGGCAGGCGCCAGTCTTTCATTTCCCACGGGATGATCCGGTAAACATGGATGGGAGCGGCAATGCTGACAACAGCCGCAGGTGAATGCCGCGCCGCGATATATAATGATAGAGTGCCGCCCATGGACAACCCAGCCACTGCCGCGTGGTCAACCTCGCGAGAAAAAGTCACAAACTGCTCCTCGGCATAAGATGCCCAGTCGTTGAAAAAAGTTTCGCGGAAGCGGGTCACGCTTGAGTCATGTCCCGGAAGGGTTATGCATTTTGCCGTTCCGCCGGCTCTCTTCACAGCTTCAGCCAGCGGTTGCATCTCGAAAGATGCTCCGCCGAAGCCGTGAATCAGAAGACATCCCCATTTCATTTTTCACTCCTGAGTTGTTAGTTATTGCCTGACAGACGATGTCTTTATACCATATGTGATTACGCCTGTCGCAAAGGAGACCTGAATGAAGCAACATTGTGACCGGATTATCAGAGCCGGTGTTCTTGTCACTCAGGACGAGCAGCGCCGTGTGCTTGGTGATGCGGCTGTGGCCGTGACCGGAGACACCATAGCCGCCGTCGACCATGCTGATGTGATAGTCGCGGAATGGAGCACCGACGCTGTAAGCGACCTTTCGGGCATGCTCGTCATGCCGGGGCTGGTCAATGCCCACACCCATGTGGCGATGACTTTTCTGCGCGGGCTTGCCGACGATTTGCCGCTAATGCAGTGGCTCACCGAGCATGTTTTTCCGGTTGAAAAGCATCTGAGTGCCGAGATAGTCGAAGTCAGCGCTCTGCTGGGCTGCGCCGAAATGGCTGCCACGGGCACTACCACCCTGTGCGACATGTACCTTATCGAAGATGCCACATTCAAGGCCGTTGACCGTGCGGGGCTGCGCATGCAGGGCGGAGAAGGCCTTTTCGCCTTTCCTTCGCCGGCATATGCCTGCATTGAAGATGCCTTTGAACTAGTACGCCGGCAGCATGACAGGTATTCCTCTCACAGCCGCATACGTCATGCGGTCATGCCTCACGCCGTATACACCAGCAACCCTGAAATGCTGGCCCGCTGCGCCGCGCTGGCCGGAGAACTCGGTTGCGGGCTGCATATCCATCTGGCCGAAACCGCAGCCGAAACCGCGCAGTGCCTTGCGAGCTTCGGCAAACGTCCTATCCCTTACTGTCGTGATCTGGGCGTACTTTCGCCGCGTACCACTGTGGCGCATGCGGTGGATGTAACCGATGACGAGCTGGAGATACTGCGCGAATCCGGGATTTGCGTGGCACACAACCCGGTAAGCAATATGAAGCTTGCATCAGGTTCCGCACGTGTTCCGGAAATGCTTGCCGCAGGTATCTGCGTAGGCATTGGTACTGACGGTGCGGCCAGTAACAACGGGCTTAATATGTTTACGGAAATGAAAACATGCGCCCTGCTGCACAAGTTGCGCTATGCCGACCCGACCTGCGTGCCTGCGGCAACGGTGCTGGACATGGCAACCACGGGGGGTGCGAAGTGCGCCGGCTGGCCGGAAACCGGTGCGCTGGTGCCGGGAGCCAAGGCAGATCTCATTGCACTGGATTTGTCAGCCCCGAATCTGCAGCCTCTGTATTCTGCGGTTTCTCATATTGTTTATGCCGCCACAGGGCACGAAGTTACCCACACCATGGTCGGCGGCGAATTTGTATATGAAAACGGACGGCACACCAGATTTGATTATCCGGCCTTGCTGCGGGAAGTGGCCTCTATCCGCAGGTGGGTGCAGAAAAAAATCACGGGATGATCCGGCTTTCTGGCCTGTTGAAACGCTTTTATGTTGACATTTGCCGCAATCCGTATCATGGATTCCTGCTTTCAAGACAACAATACCGCGCAGCCTGCGCGACTGGGAGGTTTATATCATGAGTGATGAAAGAATGCTCGAAGGCGCGGTGAAGACTGCCGAAGGCGTTGAGCTTAACGGCATGGTGATGGCGCCTGTTGTTGAGCAGTGTGACGGTTGCGACCGTGTGCGCTCTTTTGAAGGTGAAAAGTTCTGCAGCAGCTACCCCTTCCCCGCCAAAAAGTGGGCACAGGGCAACTGCAACTTTGCTACCCACGTAGCCAGAGTGACCGCCAGCGGCAAAAAGGTTAACCCCCTTAAAGCATCCAAGCGTGCTGCCCGCGGGTAACTGCTCTCTTGTCGCGAGCTTTCGAAAGGGCTGCCCTCGGCAGCCCTTTCGTTTTTTTTGCACAGGCGTTTTTACTTTACTTTCACCGTGTCAGGCTGCATTCTGCCCCGGCATTACCGCATAACTGTGCCATGCATGTCAGGAGCAAACAATGTTACAGACTCTTTTTGCCTATCTCGACACCCAGCGCGACACCGTGGTGGAACTGCAGCGCGAGCTGACCGCCATTCCTGCGCTGGATCCTCAAAGTGAAGGAATCGGCGAAGAAGCCAAGGCTGAATATATCATCGCCAGACTGCGGGAATTCGGGGTGACGGATATTGAAACCGTCAATGCTCCGGATATCCGTGTTCCGTGCGGATATCGTCCCAACGTCATCGCCCGCATCGCCGGACGCGATACCTCCAGAACTTTCTGGATCATTTCGCACATGGATGTGGTCCCTCCCGGAGATCTGGATCTGTGGGATGCCGACCCCTATACCTTGCGTACCGAGGGTGATGTCCTTATAGGGCGGGGTGTGGAAGATAACCAGCAGGCCATTGTTTCCAGCCTGCTGATGGCCCGGGCATTGTGTCGTCATGATATCACGCCGGAAATAAACATTGGCCTTCTGTTTGTGGCGGACGAGGAAACAGGGAACACGTTCGGGCTTGACCATGTGCTGGCCGTCCGTCCGGAACTTTTCCGCAGTGCAGACCTGATTCTTGTTCCTGACTGCGGCAATGCGGACGGCACCATGCTTGAAGTGGCCGAGAAGAGTGTCCTGTGGGTAAAAGTAACCGTTACCGGCAGGCAGTGCCACGGCTCGCGGCCGGAAGAGGGGATCAATTCGCTGGTGGGTGCGGCTGCCATGATACTGAAAGTTCAGGACCTGCACACCAGTTTTGATCTGCGTAATGATCTTTTTGTTCCGCCGGTTTCCACGTTTGTGCCCACCAAAAAAGAGGCCAACGTGCCCAACGTGAACACTGTACCCGGTAATGACGTATTTTATATCGACTGCCGTGTACTGCCTGAATACGCCCTTGATGATGTCATGCAGCAACTGCAGGCCATGGCCGCAGAGGTGGAGACGCAATACGGAGTGACCATTGCGCTGGAGCCGGTGCAGCGCGAGCAGGCCACAGCGCCTACGGATACGGGTGCCCCTGTGGTTCTTGCTTTGCAGCATGCCGTAAAGTCCGTATACGGAGCAGATGCCCGTCCCATGGGTATAGGTGGCGGCACCGTGGCTGCAGCCTTGCGCCGCAAAGGGCTGCCCGCAGTTGTCTGGAGCAAGATTATCTCCAATGCGCACACGCCCAATGAGCGCTCGCTCATTTCGGCCAATATAGGCGACGCAAAAGTGATGCTTCATGTCGCCCTTGCTCCGGCCCGATAAAAGTCAGCCCGGCGCGTCGAAATGACGCGCCTTTTTTAGCTATGTCAGTAAAAAAAGCTTCTTTTCCCGAACTGTTCGATCTTGTGGTGGTGGGTGCCGGCCATGCCGGATGTGAAGCCGCCATGGCTTCTGCCCGTCTGGGGCTTAAAACGCTGCTGCTGACCATCAACGCGGACAGAATCGGCCATTTGTCATGCAACCCTGCCATAGGCGGGCTGGCAAAAGGGCATATGGTCAAGGAAATTGACGCCCTGGGCGGCATGATGGGACTGTGGGCCGACGAAGCCGGCATTCAGTTTCGTCTGCTGAATACAAGCAAGGGGCCTGCCGTCCATTCCACACGGGCCCAGATAGACCGCGATGCTTACATGAAAGCCGTGCAGCGGGATGTTTTCCGGCAGGATAATTTGTGGGTGTGGCAGGATACCGCGGAAAACGTGCTGGTGGAAAACGGCCGCGCCGCCGGGGTGTCCACTCTGCTCGGTCAGGAGTTCAGGTCGCGGGCGGTCTGCGTCACCGCCGGAACATTCATGAGCGGGCTTATCCACGTGGGGTTGACCCACTTTTCCGGTGGCCGGCTGGGTGACCCTGCCGCACAGGGACTTTCCGCAAGCCTGCGTGCCGTCGGACTGGAACTGGGCCGTCTGAAAACCGGCACCACCCCCCGCCTGCTACGTGACAGCATCAATTTTGATGTCATGGTGGAGCAGCCCGGCGATAATCCGCCGCGCCCTTTCAGCTTCCGGTCTCGGCATGCACGCATGCCGCAGGTGCCGTGCTATCTTACGTGGACCAACGAGGCGACGCATGAGGCTATACGGGCAGGTTTTGACCGCTCCCCTATGTTCACCGGCATCATTTCCGGTACCGGAGCGCGCTACTGCCCTTCCATAGAAGACAAAATCGCGCGTTTTCCCGACAAGGACAGGCATCAGATTTTCATCGAGCCGGAAGGCCTGCACAGTCCGGAAGTTTACCCCGGTGGAATTCCTACCAGCCTGCCGCTGGACGTGCAGAAAGCCATGATAGCCACCATTCCCGGTCTGGAAAAGGCCCAGATTGTGCGGCCCGGCTATGCCATAGAATATGATTATGCCAATCCCACGCAGCTTAAGCCCACACTTGAAACAAAAGTTCTGCCGGGATTGTGGATGGCCGGACAGGTCAACGGCACCTCCGGCTATGAGGAAGCCGCCGCTCAGGGGCTGTGGGCCGCTCTGAACATTTTCTGCGGTCTGCGCGGTCTGCCTGCTTTTATTCCGGGCCGTGATGAGGCGTATATGGCAGTGCTGGTGGATGACCTTGTGACCAAGGGAACGCTGGAGCCGTACCGCATGTTTACGTCGCGCGCAGAGCACAGGCTTCTGCTGCGGGAAAATAATGCCGACAGCAGACTGACACCCGCGGGTCGCAGTCTGGGGTTGGTTGATGACGCCCAATGGCAGCTGTACACCGCCAAAAAAACGGCGCTGGAGCAACTGCTTGCGGAGCTTGACGCAAGACAGGTCAGGCCCGATGCCGCAACCCGGGATATTTTTGTGCATATGAATGAGGCGGTGCCCACCAGATCGGTGAGTCTGGCAGACCTTTTGCGCAGACCGGCACTGGGCATCACGGACCTGCAGGCGTTCGGCCTTGAAACGGACGGTTTTGCCGCGGATGTTCTTGAAGAGGCCCAGACCATTGTAAAATATTCCGGGTATCTGAAGCGGCAGGAAGAGTTGGTGCTGCGTACTGCGCGACATGAAGCTGTGGTCATTCCCGAAGCGGCGGATTATGCCGCTGTTCACGGATTGACTCGGGAAGCTGTTGAAAAACTGAGTAAAGTCCGTCCACGGACCCTTGGTCAGGCTGCGCGTATTTCCGGAATCACACCCGCTGCATTATCGTGCATAGAGGTCTATCTGAAAAAAAACGGCTGGCTGTAACATTATTATGGTGTTTTTTTTGCATTGTTCAGCGGATACTGCCGTTGGTACAATGCCCTTGAAATACACAAGGCTGTTTTCAGCCTTTGGAGCAGCTTTTCAGAATGGATCAGATTGCAATGAACATCCAGACGTCTTCCGCAGCTGTCCGGTTTTCTTCACTGGACCGTACGACCAACTACTTTACGGAAATCGGTAACAGCTTCGGTGCCACATCATTTTCATCCACTGCGTCGCTGACGGTCATAGCCGTACTGTGCGGTGTCATTGTCGTGCTGCTGGGTGTCATTGTCGTTCTGTCATATCTCAAGCGCAAGCACGGCAGTTATGTGCCCGCGGGCTGGATTCTGCGTCCCGCAGAAATTGCACAGCAGCTGCAGACAGCCATTGACCAGCGGGGAAAAGTCGAGCTGCAGTTTCACACACCGGGCGCACGCCGCCACGCCACAACCTGCCTGCCTGTGGCGCTGGAACATGACACTCTACTGCTTGAATGCTCCGGTCTGGAAAAGCTTTCGCCGGGCTGGATAGGCAGAAGTGTGGAATGCTTTTTTTGTCTGAAGTCAGGAACACATCCTGTCTATTACACATTTGTGACCACAATTGCCGGCATACGCATGGAGGGGGAAGGCATCTGCATGATGAACGTGCGCCTGCCCGAAGTGCTGGAACAGCGGCAGAAAAGAGCTTTTCTGCGGGTGGAACCTCCGGAGCAGTATGTTCTGGGTATGGCTCTTTGGGCTGAACCGCTGGATACCACCGGCAGCATGAAAATGAATATCAAGGACTGGGGAAAGCCTGCTTTGGTATTTATTCCTAATAAAACCTCTGATATTGAGCTGGTTAATATCTCTGCAGGCGGCGCCAGACTGAAGGTCCGCCGCGAGCGGGCTAAAAAATGCGGACTTACGTTCACCATTGCCGAACGTTTCATGCTGCTGCTTGATCTCTGGGAACCTGAACTGGGCAAACGGGACAGATATTGGCTGCTCTGCCGCACTCAGACGCCTTTTATCGATTTTGAAACACGTGATGTGGATCTGGGCGTACAGTTTATCGGGTATGCCCGTAACAGGGAAAACAGCACTCACGAGCTGGTCTGGCAGCCCATGAAAGCCGGAGAAGGCATAGAGGTTATCGGCAACTGGGCCATGAAGCGCCATCTGGAGCTTTACCGCGAAAGGGGCCCGGAAGAGTAAGAGTCATTTTTTAGCCGGTAAACCGCTTGCCTTGAAAAGCGGTTATGCTTATTCGAAAAGGAACAGGTATCCGGACCCGCTGCCCAGCAGAATCGGAAGACATTTTAACAGGAGTGAAAACATTGGACGGAGGCTCGGACAGTAGGCTCTGGTCGCTTTTTTCAAGATTCTTTTCCGCAAAGAACGGCGACAGTGTTGAACAGGCCATCATTGAAGCTCAGGATGACGGTGAACTGGATTCTGAAGAAAGCACCATGCTTCTCAGCATCCTGCGGCTGGATGAAATGCAGGTCTATGAGATCATGACTCCCAGAACCGACATTGACTGTGCGGACGACCAAAGCTCTCTCGGGGACATCATCGATCTGATTGTTTCTTCGGGACATTCACGCATTCCCGTTTATCGTGACAACCGCGACAACATCATCGGCGTTGTTTATGCCAAAGACCTGCTCAGTGTCCTTACCGACACCGGTCAGCGCAGTGCGCCGGTGACTGAAACCATGCGTCAGCCCATCTTTGTTCCGGAAACGAAAAAGGTGAGCGAGCTTCTGCAGGAATTCCGGACCCGCAAGAATCATCTTGCCATTGCGCTTGATGAATACGGCGGCACCTCCGGTCTTGTGACCATTGAGGATGTGCTGGAAGTAATTGTGGGCGACATAGAAGACGAGCATGATGCGCCCCGTCAGGAGGATATACGTGCTCTTGACGACGGAACACTTGAAGTTTCAGGCAGGGCTTTCCTTGAAGATTTGTCAGAACGGCTCGGAGTTTTGCTCGAGTCCGATCAGGTGGAAACAATCGGCGGTTATCTTTCTGAAATAGCAGGGCATGTCCCGCAGGCAGGAGAATCTTTTACTGTCGGCGCTCACAGCTATACGGTAATGGAAGCTGACGCCAAGCAGATAAAGACAATCCGTGTTACTCCCTCTGAATAATTCAAGGCGGCTCCGGCCGCCTTTTTCATGATGACACACCGTTATGACCATGCGTGCGAGCTTTGCAGTGAATAACAGGTCAATCGTTCTTATTGTTCTGGTTTCGGCAGGCATGTTTGCCGGGCTGCCAAACCCTTTCTGGCAGAATTCTTTCCTTGTTCTGCTTGTTCCCGCTGCCCTGTACGCAATCGCCTGGCACGTCCGGTCCGCATCCGCTGCCTTTCGTCTCGGCTGGCTGGCTTCCGGCGCAGGTGCTGCTGCCGCTGTGTACTGGGTTGCCTATCCTGTGCATGTCTACGGCATGCTGCCGTGGCCTCTGGCTGTGCCCTGTGCCCTGCTGCTCGGCGCGTGGATAGGTTTGTTCGGTGCAGTATTTTCCTGCATCATGCACTTGCTGGTCAGACCGTACTCGCGCGGTACCCTGCCGCTTTTTTGGCAGAACGCCCTGCTCCTTTGCACGGCGGCAGGCAGCTTGTGGGGTATTCTCGAATGGTTCCGCGGTATTTTTCTGACAGGTTTCCCGTGGGCCACCCTGGCATCAGCTTTTGTGGCCGTCCCGCAGATGCTGCAGGCTGCTTCCGTGGTGGGGGGGACTGCGCTGGGAGCTTTTTTTGCCTGCGCAGCATGTTGCAGTGTTCATCTGTGCGCCGGAACCCTGCGTTGCAGGAGACTTTCCGTAATTTCTGTTGCTATCCTCGGGATAATTGCACTGTTCGGTTTTTACAGAACAGGCTCTTTTTCTCCTCAGGGCGAGGAGTATGACGTCGCCTTGATTCAGGGCAACATTGATCAGGGGCAGAAGTGGCTGCCCGAGTACCAGCAAGGCACCGCTGACCGCTATATTTCCATGTCGCAGGGGGCAGCGGACAAACTGAAGCCCGACCTGATTATCTGGCCGGAAACTTCCATGCCTTTTTATTTTCAGGAACATGCCCTTGGCGAGGACATACGCCGTGCGGTGGCCGGGCTGGGGGTTCCGCTGCTGCTGGGCACGCCCGGTTATACACTGGGGCCGCAGGCCGGCAGTTACACCACGTACAACCGCGCATACGTTCTGGACAAACAGGGGCGCGACATCGGCTTTTATGACAAAGAGCATCTTGTGCCCTTCGGCGAATACATTCCTTCTTTTCTGAATCTTGAATTTCTGCAGACCATGATGCAGGGTGTCGGCGATTTTACTCCCGGCAAACAGACTACCCCTGTCAGAACAGGAAATCTTGCGTTGGGAATACTGGTTTGCTATGAGTCCATCTTTCCCGAACTGGCGCAACAGCGTGTGGCCGATGGTGCCACCCTGCTGGTCAATATCAGCAATGATGCATGGTTCGGCAATACTTCTGCTCCGCGCCAGCACCTTCACCTGACTGCAGTCCGGGCTGTGGAACAGGGCCGGTACATAGCGCGCTGCACCAATACCGGAATCAGTGCTATCATTGACCCCTTCGGACGTATGCAGGAAACTGGACCTCTGTTCAGGCCTGCGGTTGTCGGCGGAGCGGTTAAAAGCATTACGAAAAAAACAGTATACCATTTAATTTACCAGTGGATTATGCCCGCCATGCTGGTTGTCTTCTGTACGACGGCATTCTGTCTGCTGCAGACAGGACGGCGGCAAACGCCACAATAACAGGATATTTTATGCTTCAACTTTCCGAACTCCGTTCCAGAGGCAATGCCCTTCTCCAGCAGTTTGAAACGCTCTGGGGGCGCCTTTGACCACGCGCAGAGTAAATACAGGCTGGAAGAGATAGAAAAACAGCTGTCCAGTCCAGACGCGTGGAATGCGCCGGAAAAGCTTACACCTGTGCTGCGGGAAAAAAGTCAGCTTGAAAACAGTGTTGCGCGGCTGGACGCACTGCGGCAGGCCAAGGACGACATGCTGGGCTGGCTTGAGCTGGCTGAAGAAGAAAATACGCAGGAAGTTCTTGAACAACTGGAAGAACAGGCCGGAATTCTGGAAGCTCTGCTGGAAGAGACCGAAGTCGGCCTGCTGCTTTCAGCAGAAGAAGACAAGCACGCTGCCATTCTTGAAATTCATCCCGGTGCCGGAGGCACGGAAGCACAGGACTGGGCGGAAATGTTGCTGCGCATGTATGTGCGCTGGGCGGAAAGCCATGAATTTAAAGCCGAATACCTTGACTATCTTGACGGAGACGAAGCCGGCATCAAAAGCGTGACGCTGAAGATTGACGGCACCAATGCCTACGGGCTGCTTAAAGGTGAAAAAGGTATCCACAGACTTATCCGTATATCGCCTTATGATGCCTCCGGCAGACGTCATACGTCCTTTGCATCGGTAGATGTAATTCCGGATGCAGGCGAAGAGATCACCATCGATATCAAGGATTCTGACCTGCGCATTGATATTTTCCGCTCCAGCGGACCGGGAGGACAGAGCGTAAACACTACCAGCTCCGCCGTGCGTGTGACACATATCCCCACCGGTATCACTGCCCAGTGCCAGAACGAAAAATCGCAGCATCACAATAAAGAGACTGCCATGCAGATATTGCGGGCGCGGTTGTATGAGGCTGAAATACGCCGGCGCGACGCTGAAAAGCAGGCGGACTACGCCAGCAAGGAAGCCATCGGCTGGGGCAGCCAGATACGCACCTATACGCTGCAGCCGTACAGGCTGGTGAAGGATCACCGTTCCAACTTTGAAGTGGGCGATGTGGAAGCGGTGCTTGACGGCGAGCTTGATGCGCTGATGCGCAACCACCTGCTCTACCAGCATGAGCGACGATAGTATGCAGAATGAAGAGCATGATGCCGGCTCGCGGAGAGCTGAACAGCATAAGCATGAAGAGCTTGTCGAAGCCGCCACCGAGGAAATTCAGACCCTGCGGCGGGCACTGCAGGAAGGCCTGTGCCGGTCAGATGCCTGCAACGCGGGGCGGATGCTTGCCGTAACGCGACTGCTGCCGGGATGTGATGAAGAACAATGGGCGGCGGCAGCCGAGCGGCTGGGGCTGACAAACTGGATAGCCTATCCCCTTGGCAGCGATGCGGGAATCAATCTGCTGAAAGTGCAGGACGCATTGGATGATCTGAGCTGGAAGTCGGAACACGATCCGCTTACCGGGCTTCCCAACCGCAGAGCCTTTGAACGCATGCTCAAGCTTGAACTGCAGCGTGCGGAACGCGGGAATTCGCAGGTAAGCGTGGCCGCTTTGGATCTGGATGACTTCAAGGCTGTGAATGATGTCTACGGTCATCCCTGCGGTGATGAGGTGCTTGTCCATGTGGCGCACCATCTTGCTTCGGGCAAACGGGTGTATGATGTGGCTGCCAGAACCGGCGGAGAGGAATTTGCTCTCATTCTACCCGGGGCATCGGCAGTTACCGCGCGGCTGATGGTTGAACGCCTGCTTGCCGCACTGCGGGCAGCGCCTGTGCGTTGTGCCGGCACCGGCCCTCTGCATATCACGTTCTCTGCGGGGGTGGCGGTATGCAAAGGCAGCATTCCCTGCAGCGCGGAAAAGCTGATGACTTTTGCCGATGAAGCGCTGTATGAGGCCAAACGTGCCGGCAAAAATCGTGTGATGATTTCCCGTAAGTCTCCCGGTGCTCCCTACGACCGCTCCACCATGGTGCAGTCTCAGGAAAAGCAGATACTTTTTTCAGGAAAAGAATAGCAGAGCCAGATGGTTATGAGAAAAACACTAAGCGTTTCGATTTTGAGCGGCAAAGGCGGCGTAGGAAAAACCAATCTGGCTTTGAATCTCGCCTTCTGTCTGCATAAGGGCGGTCATCCGCTGCTGCTTATGGACTGCGACATGGGGCTGGCCAATCTGGACGTTCTGTTGGGGCTTGCTCCGGAACACACCATGTACGACCTTCTGGAAAGCGACATCGAACCGCAGTCCATCGTTGTTCCCATTGAGCAGGGAGGCTTTGACTTTCTGCCTGCGGCTTCGGGGCTGACAGATCTTATCGAGATGGATAACGATACCCGTGAACTGCTGTTTCACCGTCTGCTGCCTGTTTTCGACGGATATGACTATCTTTTTATGGATCTGGGTGCCGGTATATCACCCACTGTGCTTTCACTGGGAGCCATGTCCGATATGCGGGTTGTCATCATCACCCCCGAGCCCACATCGCTGACGGACAGTTACGCATTGATCAAGATGATGCACGCCCAGCACGGGGTTGACGATTTTCACGTCATAGTCAATCAGGCGGAAAACCCCGGTGAAGTGAAGCAGGCTTTTCAGCGCCTTGCGGCTGTTTGTGACCGGTTTCTGGGTATCAGCCCTGTTCTGCTGGGTGGTGTAAGTTATGACAAAGCCCTGCCCGAGGCCGTTCGCAGGCAGACTCCGTTGATGCGTATGAACCACAAATCACCGGCAGCAAAGGATATTTTTTCGATAGCTGTCAAGATGCAGCGCCACCGTGCCGCCATTGTGCACACGCTGGGGCAAAGCCCTTTATTCGGCGAATTGACGGGAAAAGAATATTAAGGCTTGAACTCGTAGGCTTTTTGCATAATATTCACGTTGTACACACTCTGTTATTTTGTAACTCACCTCTTTTTCGGGAGGCTCCATAGATGAACAAGAGCGAATTGATCAAAGTCCTTTCTGAAGAAAACAACATCTCCATCGAAGAGGCCACCCTTGTGGTGACCACCTTTGTGGATTCGATGAAAGACGCCCTTGCCGAAGGTGATCGTGTTGAAATACGGGGCTTCGGAAGCTTCAAGGTAAAACAGTACGAAGGGTATTCCGGACGAAACCCTAAAACGGGCGAAATCGTCAATGTTCAGCCTAAACAGCTGCCCTTTTTCCGGGCGGGTAAAGAGCTGAAAGAATTTCTAAACGATTAGCAAACGTTCTGAATCCGAAGTTCGCCCGAACCGGCAATGCCGTTTCGGGCGTCTTTTTTTCTGCCGGTTCCTTTCGGGGCAGGCAGTTGACTGGATACGGGATGTAACGCATTGTGGTGCGTGAAGTCTGCCGCCGGAGAGGTACCGCGACAGACCGAATGCTCTGGTGATTGCGGGCACATAACGGCAACCTCAGGAGAATGATCTCATGACGCGGACACCGCGTGCATCCGTGCCTTTTTACAAGATGCAGGGATGTGGAAACGATTTCGTATTCATTGACAACAGAGAGCTGAAGCTGCCTGTTGCCCTTATGGAAGACTGGGCGCGCAAAATCTGCAGGCGTTCTTTTTCCGTCGGTGCGGACGGCCTTGTTTTTCTGGAAGAAGCTCCGGACATTCCCGGTGTTGACTACCGGTGGCATTTTTATAATGCCGATGGATCCCGTGCTGAAATGTGCGGCAACGCTTCACGTTGTGCCGCGCTTCTTGCTTTCCGTACCGGCTTTGCCGGTGCCGAACATGTGCTGGGAACCGATGCGGGACCGGTACGTGCCAGAGTGGATGTTGCCGCAGGCATGGTTAAAGTGGAACTGACTCCGCCAAAAGAGCTTAGTCTTAACAATGTGCTGCGTTTTGGCGATGAGACACACGAAATTCATTTCGTCAATACAGGGGTGCCGCATGCCGTCTGGCTGGACGCAGATGTAGCGGCACTGGACGTACGGGCGCTGGGAGCCTCTTTGCGCTATCATGAGCGTTTTGCACCTGCCGGCACCAATGCTAACTTTGTCACCGTGATTGATCAGCACAACATTTTGCTGCGCACCTATGAGCGCGGCGTGGAAGACGAAACCTATGCATGCGGTACCGGCGCGGCCGCAGGGGCTGTTATCACCCATGCGTTGGGGCTTACCGGCCCGCAGGTGACAGTGCGCAGTTCCGGCGGCGAACTGCTGGGCATATCGCTGGAAGACGGCTCGGTGTTTCTTGAAGGAAAGGCCCTGCTCGTCTACACAGGCGAAATGCAGCCCGAGTCACTGGGTATTTCACTAGATTAGTTTCAACGGCCGGTTTTTCCGGCCATTTGCTTTTGCAAACACAGGAGAAGCGTATGCAGTTTTCCGGAGCACTGACCGCCATCGTCACCCCCCTCAAAAACGGCCATATTGACGAGGAGGCTTACCGCAACCTCATTGAATGGCAGATAGAACAGGGCATCAACGGTCTTGTCCCCTGCGGCACAACCGGTGAGTCGGCGACGTTGTCTCATGAAGAACACCGTGATGTCATCCGTATCTGCATTGATCAGGTCAAGGGCCGTGTTCCCGTGCTGGCCGGTGCCGGCTCCAACAGCACCAAAGAAGCCTGCGGGCTGGCCCAGTTTGCCAAAGACGCAGGGGCCGACGGTGCCCTGCTTATCACGCCGTATTACAACAAACCCACTCAGGAAGGGCTTTACCAGCACTTCAAGGCTATCGCCGCCGAAGTTTCCATGCCGTATATCATGTATAATGTTCCCGGCAGGACAGGCGTGAACATGACGTCGGAAACAGTGGCACGCGTTAAACGCGATGTGCCGGAAGTTGTCGGCATCAAAGAGGCTTCAGCCAACCTGAAGCAGGTTTCCGAGATTATCGAGTTCTGCGGCCCTGATTTTCAGGTGTTGTCCGGCGACGACTTTACAGTGCTGCCTCTGCTTTCCGTGGGGGGATGCGGTGTTATCTCCGTTGTATCGAATATTGTGCCTGCTAAAATGTCAGGCCTCTGCAAAGCGTTTGCCGGGGGCGACCTTGCCAGAGCTAAAACACTGCATCATGAGCTTTCACCGCTTTCCCGGGCCATGTTCTGTGAAACAAACCCCATTCCGGTAAAAACGGCACTGTCCATGATGGGCAGGCTTTCCCTTGAACTGCGCCTGCCGCTGGTGCCCATGCAGCCGCAGAACGAAAAGTACCTGCGCGGCATTCTGTCACTGGCAGGGCTGGTCTGATAATGTCCGGCGGGCGTGCACCGGCACGTCCGCCGTCCCGCGCGGAAGGTTCCTTTTCCGCTTGAAGCTGCGGCATGGCTGCGCTAAGCTTGTCAGCCGTATCCGGACTCCGGAATATCGCTTGCGACACTATCTCATAAACATTCTGTACTGAGTGCAATACTCTTTCTTTTCTGACGGAGGAAACAGGTAATGGAAGCCCCTCAAAAAAACCTTGCTCTTGACCTCGTACGCGTAACGGAAGCCGCTGCGCTTGCTTCTGCGCGCTGGCTCGGCAAAGGAAATCAGGATGCAGGTGATCAGGCTGCTGTGGACGCCATGCGGCTCTGCTTCAACTCGCTGAATATTTCCGGCGTGGTTGTCATCGGCGAAGGTGAAAAGGATAATGCTCCGATGCTGTTCAACGGAGAAAAAGTCGGTGCCGGCAACGGTCCTGCTCTGGACGTGGCGGTTGATCCGGTTGAGGGGACCAAGCTGCTGGCATATGGCCGTCCTAATGCAATTTCCGTCATCGGGGTGGCTCCTGCAGGCACCATGTATAATCCGGGTCCCAGCTTTTACATGCAGAAGCTGGTGGTGCCCGGTGCCGCGAAAAATGTTGTCGATCTTGATGCGCCTGTGGCTGAAAACCTGCACAAGATTGCCAAGGCCCTTGATAAGGACGTTGATGACCTTGTGGTCTTTGTGCTGGACAAACCCCGCCATGCCAGCCTGATTGAGCAGGTGCGCGCAGCCGGGGCACGTATACAGCTGCATACCGACGGCGACGTGTCGGGTGCCCTTATGGCTGTGGACCCCCGTTCTGAAGTTGACGTCATGATGGGTACCGGCGGCACTCCCGAAGGAGTTCTTGCAGCCTGTGCCATCAAAGGTATCGGCGGTGAAATGTTTGCCCGCCTTGATCCTCAGTCATATGTGGAAAAAGAGGCTATCCTTGAAGCCGGCATTGACCTGCGTGAAATCCACACTGTGGATACTCTTGTGCGCAGTGACGAAGTCTTTTTCTCCGCCACCGGTATATCCGGCGGTACCTTCCTTAAAGGGGTGCAGTACACAGGTACCGGTGCCGTGACCCATTCCATGGTCATACGCGGACGTACAGGTACCCTGCGCTACATCGAGTCCATCAATAACTGGGACAAGCTGATGAAAATCAGCTCGGTGAAATACGATTAAGCAGTCTGTGGCCGGCCTTCGGGCCGGCCTTTTTTTCATTAATTCCCTTCAAGGAGCCGCCATGCCGCGCGTCGCCGCCATATTTTCCGCCCTGCTGCTCATATTCATGTGCAGTCAGGCATCGGCTGCTGAGCAGAATTTCCATGATCAACCGGAATTCACACAGCAGGAACTGCAGCAGTTTTTAAAGGATTTTCCGGCATTCAGAGAATGGGCCGTTAACAGCAAGGACACCTCCTCTCCGGTGGTGACTGACGCCGGTGAGCCTTCTTTTGTATGGAGCCCGCAGGCAGAAGCTTATCTGCGCGAGAACACGGAGTGGGCTCCTGAACGCTTCTTTTATGTCATGACCCATGTCTTTGCAGGGCGTACGGTTCTCAGGCACGGCAGTCAGGTAACCGGCGACAACCGTCCGCCGGATATGCCTGTTGTGTCCGATGCAGAGCTGGATCTCATCAGAACACTTATGCCGAACTGAAAAAGGGCACCGCGAGGTGCCCTTTTTCAGTTCATGTGTCCGGAAATCAAAACGTTATCACCTGAAATCCTTCGTCAATCCAGTCAGACATGGCCGGATGCCCTCCCATTTCGCCCACCAGAGTGATGCCTGCCGCGGTAACGGCATCGGCTACTCCCAGTTTGGCAGAACAGGCCTTGCAGGCTCCATACAGGATTCCGCTTTCCGCAACGCGGGCAAACAGCTGATGCATGGGGTGCTCCGGATTGGCCAGCCGCGGAAGCAGCGCCACCGCCGCCCCCTCTACAACCAGCCGCACGTCATACCCTTTGCGTTTCATGTCTCCGGCATTCAGCAAAACGTGAATGAAACACATTTCTTCTCCGTTAAACGGAAACAGAACGACTTTTTTCATGACCGCTCCTTACAGGTATCCGTCCATGATGGTGTCCAGTGTTCCGTGGTCGACCGGCTGCTTGCACAGGGGGCCTTTCTGCAGAAAGTCGTACCGGCTATCAAGGGTGGGACGCGGATTTTTGTACAGCACGCCAATGGGGATGCGTTCGCCGAACTCCTGCGCCTTTTCCATTGCCCCATGCCAGTCGGTGGGGTCGTAGTCTGCCGGCAGTTCATAACAGCGTTGTTTATACCATCCGAATGTATTTACTTTATTAAAGGAAATGCAGGGCGAAAAAATATCGACCAGCGCAAACCCTTTATGTCTGATGGCCTGCTTCATGACGGAGACAAGGTGAGGTACGTTGCCTGAAAAAGCACGCGCCACAAAGCTGCATTTCATACCGATGGCCACGGCCACCGGATTGAAGGGGGAGTTGTAAACCCCTCCGGGCTGTGATTTCGTGACGTGTCCTTCCATGGTGGTGGGGCTGGCCTGCCCTTTGGTCAGACCGTAAATCTGGTTGTCATGTGCCAGAAGAGTCAGGTCCACATTTCTTCTGATCGCAGCAAGAAAATGGTTCCCGCCCTCACCGTAGTTGCAGCCGTCGCCGCTTTCGGCAATGACAGTCAGGGCCGGGTTGGCCAGCTTTACGGCCTGTGCCGAGGGCAGCCCTCTCCCGTGCAGTCCGTTGAACCCGTTCAGGCTGATATAATGCGGAGCTTTGGCAGCCTGACCGATACCCGAAACATGAGCAACATCTCGCGGAGCAAGATTAAGTTCCGAAAGAGTCTGCTTAAGCGCTTTCAATACGTCATGGTTTCCGCATCCGGGGCACCACGAGGTGGTATATTCGCCGTATTCCTTTATATCAATCATGAATCAGCCCTCCTCTTCTCCGAGGTTCTGCAGGATATACCGGGGGGTGAACGGTCTGCCGTCATAGCGCAGCACAGTGCGGTGCACTTTAAAACCGGTTTCCTGCCGGATCAGTTTCATGAACTGTGCCGTGGCGTTCCCTTCTATTCCGATAACTTCTTCAGCATTTTCAAGAAGCGGCATAAAGCTCTCCGGGGCAAGGGGCCATACCTGTGTAAAGCTGAGCACGCCGACCCTGGCTCCCTTACGGCGCATCCGCGCAGCAGCTTCGCGGGCGGGGCCTTCGGTACTGCCCCAGCATACGAGTATGCGGGAGGCTCCCTCATCGCCGAAATAACGCGGAGCGAGCGTTTCAGCCCGCATTCCCTGCTCCTTGCGCATTCTTTTGTCATTCATGGCCACGCGGACATCCATGGACTCTGTTATGTGACCGTCCTCGGTATGCTCGTGACAGTCGGCAAGCACAAGCGCTTCGCTGAACCCGGGCAGTTTGCGGGGCGAAACTCCGTCTTCGGTGAACGCATACCGTTTGTAGCTGCGGTCTCCTTCGTTGCCGGTATCGGGTTCGGCCACAGGAGCAAGCGCCGCAAGGTCAAACTTGTGCACGGCTCTGTAAGAATCCGCAAGATATTGATCCGTAAGAACAAATACAGGAGTTTGGAAACGTTCTGTCACATCGAAAGAACGGTAGGTCAGTTCAAAGCAGTCTTCCACCGTTGCAGGAGCGTAAATCGCGCGAGGAAATTCGCCATGCCCTGCATAGAGTGCCAGATTGAGGTCGGCCTGTTCTGTTCTGGTGGGAAGCCCAGTGGCAGGACCGGGGCGCTGTGCCAGCACGATGACGATGGGCGATTCCATCACGCCGGCCAGACTGACGGCTTCGGTCATAAGAGCAAAACCGCCGCCCGATGTGGGCACAAGGGTTTTCGCTCCGGCGTAGACTGACCCCAGCCCCATGTTCAGTGCAGCTACTTCGTCCTCGGCCTGCTCTACGATCAGCTGCATGCGTTCAGCATATGTAATGAGGTTCTGCGCTACAGAGGTGGCCGGTGTCATGGGATAAAAGAAGCAGCATTTGACACCAGCGGCCAATGCCCCGAGCGCAATGGCTTCGTTGCCGTGAATTACCATCCTTCCGGAATCGCCTTCGGCAGGCGGCAGAGGTGTGCAGCTTGATTTATGCGCTTCTGTCCAGCGGCATGCTTCGTCCAGTACAGTGAGGTTTTGCGTCACCACCTCATCACCTTTACGCCGGAACGTGTTGCGGATCAGCTTCTGCAGCACTTCCTGCCCGATGCCCAGCAGCTCTGCCACCACTGCCAGTCCGGCAATGTTCTGATAAATGGGTCGGGGAGCAAGCTCTTTGAAGGGGACCCTGACAGCCTTGAGTCCTTCAGGGTCAAGCGTTTCATCCAGAATGACAATGCCGGACTCTGTCATGTTGGCTTTGTGGCGGGAAACGGTTTCCTGATCAAGCGCCACAAGAATGTCAATGCCGTCCACAGGTGAAACAATCTCACCGTTGCCGGTTCTGATTCGATATGTATTGTGTCCCCCGCGCACGCGGGACATGTAATGCTGGGCTACAAGCACTTCATAGCCGCTGCGGGCCAGAGCCTTGGTCAGCATCTGTCCTATGGTGACAAGGCCCTGACCGGCCTCGCCGCCTATGACGATATGCTTGTCTTTCGTTTCCACGTGAAGCTCCTTGTGTTGGTGGACAGGGGCGTTTTTCCAGACGCCCGGGCAACGCCGCTAAGCCTGCGCAGGCGGGGTGAAGACTCGGGCCGAAAGCTCTTTATCAAGCATCAGCAGGCCCTGACCTTCACCGCCTATAAGCCGCAGCTTATGTACCAGATCTGCCACTGTGGCTTCTTCTTCCACTTGCTCCGAAATAAACCACTGCAGGAAAATCGAACCGGCATGGTCGCGTTCGTCCAGAGCAAGATCGGCAAGCGTATGGATAAGGCCGGTGACATGCTTTTCATGCTCCAGCACCTTTTCAAATACGTCGAGAGGCCCGCCCCACTCGCTGGGCGGTGCGTCAATGGGCTGCATGATGGCTCTTCCGCCCCGTTCCATGATGTAATCATAAAACTTCATGGCATGGAATAACTCTTCCTGAGCCTGCATCCGCATCCAGTTTGCAAAACCCGCCAGTCCGAGGTTGTTGCAGTATGACGACATGGACAGGTACAGATAGCTTGAATACAGCTCCCACTTGACCTGATCATTAAAGGCTTTTTCCATTGTCTGACTAAGCATGTTTTCTCCCGATGTTATACCGGCTTTGATGTTCATAAAAGTAATCGGCATGTTGCACTATCTTCCATCATACATGACAGAAGGAAATCTGCAAGGACTATCCTTGATTTCATAGTTGCCAGCGATGGTTCCTTACGCTATGAGAGCGTTGCTATACAGCTAACTCAATCAAGGGGGCCGGGTCATGTGGGGAACATCCTACAGCCGTGCGCGGCAGGCACAGACAACCATTGTCTGCCGTGAATGCGGCGGCACGTTGCGTGCTGAGCGCACCTGCCATGATGTCTATCTGCGGTGTACTGCCTGCAACAAGGTCACACAGGTGCAGGAACACATTGACGAAATGGATGAAGCGCTTGAAAGCTTTATGGAAAATGTCTTCTGTGACAGAGTGTGACAGGAAAAACAGCCGGGCCGTGAAACATCACGGCCCGGCTGTTTTATGTGGTGCGGACTGCATGATTGCGTTAAAAGTAGCCGAGACTGCGTAACGTCTGCATATTCTGCTCTTTAACAGCGTTTCTGCCCTGCCGCTCATGCCCGGATGTATTCGTGGGCGGGCTTGTGCAGGGTTTGCAGCCAAGTGAGCGGTAGCCCTCATCATACAAGGGGCAGTAAGGCAGCTGACGCTCGAAAGTATATGCCCACACATCCATCTCGTTGAAATCAAAAATGGGATGCAGGCGCTGATGAGGTGGTGAAATAACCTTTTCCGCATGCCCCGATGAAGCTCTTGCGGGGTGTTCGTCTCGGCGTATGCCTGTCAGCAGAATGCTTACGTTCAGGCTTTTAACGGCATGCTGCAAGGGGAGGACTTTCAGGCGGCGGCAGCAGTCCACCACGTTTGCGGCCACAGGATAGCCGGTGTTGTCAGCTGGCGGGGTGACTATGTGCATATCCAGCTGCCAGCTGGCTGCCAGTTTGTCCCGAAAGGTTGTCACCTCGGGAAATTTGCAGCCTGTGTCAAGGCTGAGCACCCGCGGCGGAGCACTTATGCCCGCATCGCGCAGCACATTGCGCCACAGGTCAAGAACCACGGTTGAATCTTTTCCGCCTGTCCATGCCACCACGACAGATGACGGCGGAGTGCCGTTGCTGATGATTGTTTCGAGCAGTGATCGCGCGTAGGCTGTTTTTTGTGAAAGCTGTATCATCCGTCTGTCCGAAAAAGTTGAGGCATTATGCTGAATACAATGCTGTCGATGCTGGGAAGTCACGGGCTGTGCGTACTGGCCACAGCCGCTGCCACGGCAGGGGCTGTGGTGCCCCATTGCTCACTGATGTCGTATGTTGTTACCGGTGAGGGTGTATCGCTATATGTTGCCACAGGCAAGAACAGTCGCAAGTATGAAAACATGCGGGCCAACCCGGTGGTCAGTATTCTTGTGGATAACAGAGACACAGCCGGAAACGGCCCGTATGCACTTACTCTGGCTGCACAGGCTGTTATTGACCTGCCCTGCGCAGAACGGCGCAAAGCTGCCGGCCTGCTTGCCGCAAGCCATGCTCCCTTGCGTCAATTGCTGGAAACGCCGTCATGTGCTGTCGTCCGGCTTGATGTGTCTGAAATGACGCTGCTGACGGATGTCCGGACTGCCTTTACAGAAAAAATCGAACTATCCCAAAAAACCGCTTGACGTCTTCGGGCGTCACACATATAAGGCACTTCCACGTTGCGGGAATTTCTGTTCAGCACAATGAACAGTGCCTGAAACGTATTGCGCGTCCGTAGCTCAGTTGGATAGAGCACATGGCTACGAACCATGCGGTCGGAGGTTCGAATCCTTTCGGGCGCGCCACTTCAGAACATAATTTTTAGCTGTGCTGCGCCCGTAGCTCAGTTGGATAGAGCACATGGCTACGAACCATGCGGTCGGAGGTTCGAATCCTTTCGGGCGCGCCAGCTTACAAAACCCCGGTTTCCGGGGTTTTTTTTATGTCCTTGATTCACTTTTCACAAAAATCAGCGGCCCTGCCCTGCCCATCCCGAAAAAAAGCAGATGCCGCCGGCAATTCATTGCAGAATATTCTGATCATCCGCGTAAAAAAAGACCGCCGGTATTCCGGCGGTCTTTTCAGATCTTCGTGTTTACAGCGTGTTATTTGGTATCCGGTGCCGGTGCGTCGCCGGTGGAGTTGGTTTCCTCAAAAGTGACACTGAGCTTATTCATTTCACTGATGATGTCCGAAGTCACGTCTACGCTATCGTCGTAGGAAATGACTCCTTCCTTATGCATGAGTACGGCGTAGCCTTTTTCGGCTCTGTACTTCTGCATCACGCTTTTAAGATTTTCATCCAGCGCAACCATGACGCGCTGCTGGGCGGCATTGACTCTGTTGCGCAGGTCGGTGATGGAGGCATGCATTTTCTGCGTGGCTTCTTCATTTCCCTGAGCATTCTGCATTTCTGCCTGCATGCCTTCAAATTCTTTTCTGGCGTCGGCCGCCAGATTTTCAAGATATTCCTGTCCGGCCTTTGCGGCTGTGGATTCTTCGTAGACACGGGTCATGTCCACAACACCCACAACGGGGGTATTTTTAGCAGGCTGGTTACAGCCGGCCAGAACCAGCATGCTCATAACCGTCAAAAATAAAACAGCACGTTTTTTCATCAAAAACTCCAGTTAACGTTGATAATTATGATGCCTGCGGCAATCGCGCACAGGCCGGTATACAAAAACAGACATTGGCGACACTACATTTTCCGTTCCGGTGCGGCAATGGCTTTGTCTGTCAGAGTGCAACAAACTCTTTGCGCGCTTGCCCCACTTTCCACAGATATCTGCGGGTTTCCATGGACGGAAGCCGCTTTTGCAGCCTGTCATACACTTCGTCGGGCGAAAGTGAGTTGATGATTTCTGCGGCAGTCCGCCTGTTCTGATGGAAGCTGCGCAACACGGCTCCTGCGCCGCCGTTGTAAGCGGCAATCATGCAGTATTCGCGGGATACCGGATGGCGGATGTCGGAAAGGTACCTGTTATTGAGAATGAAAAGATACGCTGTGCCGTAGCGGATATTGATCTCGGGATCAAAAAGCTGCTCCGGCGTCGGGGAACCTTTTCTGCCGTTAAGCATTGTATACACGTCGCTTCCCGCGGTGGAAGGCACAACCTGCATAAGTCCGTAAGCGGGAGCATGGCTGACCGCAAAGGGGTTGAAGTCACTTTCCGTTTTCATGACGGCGTATACCAGATTGGGGCTTATTCCGTACTCACGGGCAAACCGCCGGACAGGCTCACGAAACTTGCGCGCCCGGATATGCAGATGGTCTTTGACCATGGCAAACGAGACACTGTGTACAGTAACCCGTTTTCCGTCCACTGTGACCTGCCGCATGGTCCTTGCCCGCCGGATGAGATCGCTGGCGTAGCGCTCGGCACGCCATGCCCAACGTATGGGCTTGCCGTGGTAGTCTACCACCTCATTGTATAGAAAAGGTTCCTCGCCCAGACGAACCTCACCGGCGGAATACATATCCACAGCGCGCGGATCGGCGGGGGTCAGCAGCGTGGTTACAATGGCACTGTGCAGGCTCTTTTCTGGTGATTTGTCGTCAACAGTCTCCACAGTCACAACGCCTTTGTCAAAATCAACGCTGGCACGCGACAGATAATTCTGTGTGTATTTGACATATTCTTTGGGACCGGCCTCTCTGGTTTCATCCTTGCCCCATTTGCCTGCCACGGCGTCTCTGAATTCCTGCAGGCGGCGGGCAAGCTGTTTGAGGTCAGCCTCCAGCTGTGCCGGATTCATGGCATAGCGGATACCCTTGTCACGGGCCAGTGCCGCGGCTCCGGCCATGTCTCCTGATGCGGCCACGCGGGCCATGCGTACCGCCTCGCCGGGGGTGCATGCGCAAAGCAGCGTTGCGCAAAGCAGCGGCAATGCCATTTTTTTCATTATTTTCACCTGTCGTGCCGAAGCTGCGTCATCAGTACAAAGCTCTCACGGTGGTATGCGGATAGTATTGCCTGAGAATTGCTTCATAAGCGGCCCCTTTCCGGGCCATGCCTTCCGCACCCCACTGGCTCATCCCCACTCCGTGTCCGTACCCTCTTCCCCTGAAAAGAATTGTCTTACCGCTTATGCCGATACTGCATAGTGTGCTTTTCATCTTTGTGGCACCCACCAGCAATCTGAACGGATTGGAATTCATCTCAATATTGCCACCGTCTGTGGCCATACGCACCCTGAGCACCCTGCCGGAAGCAGAACGCTGCGATACAGCCACACCGCTGACCTGCCTTACGGGGTACCCTCTGCTGCGCAGCAGCATTGCCAATTCACTCAGAGGGATGCTGCAGCTCCACTGCATATCTTTTATGCTGTTGCTTACAGGGTCTGCCTGCACTCTATAGTACGGCATGTCAACATCCCAGACGGCAGAATCATCTTCCAGCACACCGCCGCTGTGAGAATGATAAAAGGCCAGCGCGATTGCCCCGTTATATACAAGGATGCGTCCTCTTGTGGCTTTGACAGCTTCCGCAGCCTGCCGCCCGCCGGAAATGACGCCTCCGTACACCTGTGATGCAGTTGTTGACCATACGTCATATGGGCGTTCGCTGCTGCGCAAGAGCATGTACAGGGCATGCGTTCGCGCTGCCACAGCCTGAGCACGGAGTGCCTGCGGCCTGAAAGAGTCAGGCATTTCGCACGGAACAACGCCTTCCAGATACCGCTCCAGCGGCAATGTGTTCACTGCCAGCACCTTTCCTTCGCGCACATGAAAGCTCATGCTGCCGGCATAACGGGCATCGCCCATGGCAAAGGTGCCGCCGCGTGCCAGCAGGCTGACGGAAGCCCCCATGGGACGGCCGTTGAGGCATATATCGTCTCCCTGTACTGTTATGCGCAGCTTTCCGGCCATGACTCTGGCTCTTCTGCCTTCATAACCGGCCACCGTGCCGGAAGGAGGAGTGACTATGATTTCAGAGGCATGCTTCAGGGCAACCCTGATATTGGGCTCTCTGCGCGGTATGGGGCGGGGGGTGATTTCCGCAGGAGGAACATCGGCTTTACCGGCAAAGGAATGCTTTTGCAGGCGGGTGAGCATGTGGCGGCTTCCTCCGGCCTTGGGACCGTTGGGAAAACGCTTCAGATAGCCTTCAAAGGCCAGACGGGCAGCGGTGTGCTCTCCCCTGTCGTACCGGAGCATGGCCAGATTGTACCAAGCCCTTGCAATGACATGAGGCAGACCGCCAAGGGCGATGCCTTTTTCGTAAAGATCGATGGCTCTGTCTTTGCGGTCCAGAAACATGGCGTTGATATCGCCCAGCATGACAAGCGCTTCCGACCTGACGGCCGCTGAGTCATCCAGACGGTAGATGGCGTGCCATAGCTCAAGACTTTCAAGAATTTTGCCCTGCTGATACAGATTGACGGCCTGTGCGCGCAGTGGAGCAGGATCAAAACTTCCCTGAGCGGTTGCTGCCGAAGCTTTGAGCGGCAAAAGGGAGCAGGCAAAAAGCAGAATAACTCCGGACAGCAGAAAACGCAGACAGATGCCCATCAGCCGGTGCTGCCTGCCACAGAGTGTACCAGCCGTTCCATGGCCGCCATATCCGTACCGTCCAGCCAGTGCAGATTCGGTTCTCTGCGGAACCAGGTAAGCTGGCGCTTGGCATATTGCCGTGTGTTGTGCAGCCACAGGCGCTTGCATTCATCAAGGCTGACCGCTCCCTTGATATAAGAATACAATTCGGCACAACCGATTCCCGACCAACCGGGAGCGCGGGGATTGTCACATATACCCATGGCGTTCCGGGCTTCATCAAGTGCCCCGGCTGCAAGCATCATTTCGATGCGCTTTGCAAGACGCGGTGTCAGTCCGTCCAGCGTTGCGCTGACCCCTATTTTTACAGCACGATACGGCGACGGAGGAACAGGCTGGGCATGCCACCATGAAAGTGGTCTGCCTGTGGCCTCCTGTACTTCCAGCGCACGCACTATCCTCTGGCTGTCATTGGGGTGAAGCCGCTCTGCTGTCTGCGGATCCTGCGTTTCAAGCAGCCAGTGCAGTGCCGGCGCCCCGCGGGCTGCACATCTCTCCTGCCATTTCTGCGATACCGTTTCGGGAATGTCGGGTATGGCGGCTATGCCGTCGAGCAGCGCACGCAGATACAGGCCTGTTCCTCCCACAAGCAGAGGAAGCCTGCCGTGTGCGTGCTCTTCTTTGATGATCCGGCGGGCCATATCAAGAAAAACACCGGCACTCATCTTTTCCTGTATGCCCATGAATCCGTACAGATGGTGCGGACAGGATGCCTGCTCCTCAAGCGTAGGCTGGGCAGTGATGACAGGAAAATCTTTGTACACCTGCCGTGAGTCGCAGTTAATTACCGCGCCGTCGAACACGGCGGCAAGATGCAGTGACGCGGCAGTCTTACCCGCGCCGGTAGGGCCGACAATACATACTACAGGAATCACGGAAGCCTCTGACATGCGCACTACCCGTTAAGCGGATAAGGGTAGCCGTATTTTTCACGCAGTCTGCGGTAGACATTGTCCGGAACAAGTCCTTTGATATCTCCGCCCAGACTGGCCGCAGCCTTGATAATGGTGGAACTGATGTAAAGCCACTTATAGTCGGTCATCAGAAAGACTGTCTGGATATGCCGTTTCATTTTGCGGTTCATTAAAGCCAGCTGAAACTCATATTCAAAGTCGGAGACAGCCCTGAGACCGCGCAATATGACCCCCGCACCTCTTCTTTCCGCATAGTCAACCAGCAGGCCGGAAAAAGGCTCCACTGTAATGCTGCCCACGCCTTCCAGCGCTTCCTGAGCCATCTGGACACGCTCATCAATGGTGAAAAGCGGAGTTTTGGGTGTATCATTGGCCACTGCGACCACAATATGATCGAAAATCTGGCAGCCACGTTGTATCAGGCTGGCATGTCCATTAGTCAGCGGATCAAACGTTCCGGGATATATGGCTATTTTTCCGTCAGTTGACCCCATATGAGAATCCTTGTCTGTCCGTAAGTTCTGTTGACCAGAAGTTCAAGACGGCTGTCGACTTCCGGCAGTTCTGATACTGCGGCCTCAGCTTCCGCCACGATCATGGCTTCAGGAGCAAGCCAGCGGTTGCGCAGCAGAGCGGTGGCCGCCGGAGAAACAAAGTTTTTGCCATAAGGCGGGTCGATGAAGACAACATCAAAGGCGCGCGCAGGGGCAACCCTCAGGAACTTGCTCACATCTTCATGAAATACCTGCCAGCGGGCGGCTTCCACTTTCAGCAGCTCCGCATTGCTGCGGATAACCTTGACCGCCGCAGGATTGCTTTCCACAAACCACCCTTCAGCCGCCCCGCGACTTAAGGCTTCAAATCCGCAGCTGCCGCTTCCGGCAAAAAGATCCAGCACCCGGCATTCTGACCAGTGCACTCCCCGTGCCTCCAGCATGGAGAAAAGGGCCTTGCGTACTTTTGCCATGGCTGGCCGGTAGCCGGGGCCGACTGTTGTTTTCAGAGTACGTCCGCCGTACTCTCCGCTTATTATTTTCATAGTATTTGTCTGGTTACAGCTCGGAAAGAATACCAAGCATTTCGTTGTTTAATTCAAGCAGACGGTCACGTATTTCAACCTGCTGCGCCCAGTCGGCATGTTCGATGTCGCCTTTGCGGGCGCGCAGCTGCATCATGCGTGCCTCTGTTTCCGAAAGCAGAAAATCCCAGTTAAGCTGCGGCTGATAGCGCTGCGGGTCGCCGGTGGTGACAACAGCCTCCCCCGGTTCCAGCTCTATTTCTTCCAGATATCCCGGACTGTGAACAGACAACTCATATTTCTCTTCCAGTATGGCCTTAAGTGCTTGCTGGGCTTTCTCTTCACCATGCACAAGAAACACTTTCATCTCTTTGGTGGCAAATTTTCCCACCCAGTCCAGTATCTGGCTTTGCCCCGCATGCCCCGAAAAACCGCCTATGGTAAAGACTTTTGCCTGTATGGCAATCTCTTCGCCGAAGAGACGGATACTGCGGGCACCGTCCACTATTCTGCGGCCGGGGGTTCCCACTGCCTGATACCCCACAAAGACAATGCTGGCACCGGGACGCCAGATGTTGTGCCTGAGGTGGTGCTTGATGCGACCGGCGTTGCACATGCCGCTGGCTGAAATGATAACGGCCGGTCCCGTGTAATTGTTGATGGCCTGAGATTCCTGTGTTTTTGTTGTCAGCCGCAGGCTGGGCATGGCAAACGGGTCTTCTCCGGAAAGCAGCAACTTCTGCATTTCTTCATCAAAGAAGCGCGGATGCTTGCGGAATATCTCAGTGGCACGGATGGCAAGAGGGCTATCAAGGAAAATGGGCATATCCACCGGCATACGCCCCTCTTTCTGCAGCAGGAACAGGGTGTACAGGACTTCCTGTGTTCTCTCAACCGCAAAGGCGGGTATGATGACCTTTTCACCCTGCCGGTAGCTGTATGCTATGGCTTCTGCCAGCTCCTGCCTGCTGTTGCTCTCATCTTTATGGTTTCTGTCACCATATGTTGACTCCACAAACAGATAATCCGCTGCGGCAGCAGCTTCAGGGTCGCGCACTATGAGCGAGTTGGGTTTGCCAAGGTCGCCGGAAAAAATCAACCGCGAGCAGCGCCCGTGTTCACAAACTTCAATTTCAAGAAACGCGGAACCCAGAATATGGCCTGCGTCTTTATATGTCACCGTAACCCCTTCCACAGGAGAAAAAGGCCGGTTATACTCTACATTCTCGAAAAATCGTGAAACCCGCGCTGCATCTGCAAAGGTGTACAGCGGGTCTACCGGTTTGCGCCCTTTACGTTTTTGCTTGCGGGTCTGCCATTCCGCTTCCATTTCCTGTATATTGGCGCTGTCCTGCAGCATGATCTCAAGAAGGTCTCTGGTAGGTTCGGTACAATATACCGGCCCCGTAAAACCGTCGCGCACCATGCGCGGCAACAGGCCGGTGTGGTCTATATGAGCGTGAGTTATCAGAAAAAAATCTATCGTTTCAGGAGAGTATACATCTGTCTCGTAGTTTCTTTTTTCTATTTCGTGGTTTCCCTGATGCATGCCGCAATCAACTGCAAAGCGGACACCACCGGATTCGACCACATAACATGAACCAGTGACAGTACGGGCTGCGCCGAGAAATTGAACTTTCATACGAGAACCTCTGGGTTAAAATGGCGTACTGACATATTGAACACAGAGCGGAACGAGCGCAAGTAATTTCAGCCGATTGCGCGGGCTGCAATAACAGACTATAGTCGGCACAACATAAGGAGATAATAATGAGTCAGTCCAAACAATATGTTATAGACACTCTTTCTACCAAGGAATCATGGCGGTTGTTCAAGATAATGGCCGAACTGGTGGACGGGTTTGAGACCCTGAACGACCTTGATAACTGCGTCTCTATTTTCGGTTCTGCGCGGGTTGATCCCTCCAGCCCGCTCTATCAGGAAACGGAAAAACTGGCACGTCTGCTTGTTGAAGAAGGATACGGCGTTATCACCGGCGGCGGGCCCGGTCTGATGGAAGCGGGCAACAAAGGCGCCACCGAAGCGGGCGGCAAGTCTGTGGGGCTGCACATTCATCTGCCGTTTGAACAAAATTCAAATCAGTACATAAAGACACGCTGCGATTTCAAATACTTTTTTGTACGCAAGCTCATGTTCATCAAGTACGCCATGGCCTATGTGGTCATGCCCGGAGGCATAGGTACGCTTGACGAACTGACAGAGGCTTTTGTGCTTACCCAGACCAAGCGGATCAAGGCCTTTCCGATCATTCTGTACAACAGCAGTTACTGGAACGGCCTGCTGGACTGGATTCGGGACAAAATGGTGTCTGAAGGATTTATAAGAGAAGAAGAGCTTGATCTTATTACGGTCAAGGATACGCCGGAAGAGGTGCTCGCCTACATCAAGCGACATGTCATTATCTGACAACGGCATGAAGCAGAAGATGCAGATCATTCCTCCTGTGCCTTCCGGCTGGAAAAGCTGGGAGGCACTGATGGAGCTGGCTCTGGAACAGGCTGTGCTGGCGCAGCTGCACGGGGAAGTGCCCGTGGGTGCCGTGGTGGTCGCACCGGACGGAGCAGTGCTCGGCTCCGGACGCAACAGGCCCATTGCCACCTGTGACCCCACGGCGCACGCGGAAATCCTTGCCATACGTCAGGCGTGCATCCATACGGGCAACTACCGGCTGGACGATGCCGTACTGGTCGTGACGCTTGAGCCTTGCCACATGTGCACAGGTGCCATCATTCACGCCCGACTTGCAGGAGTGGTTTACGGGGCATCGGACAAGCGTGCCGGAGCGGTGGATTCCTGCCTGGACGGGTTGGAGCTGCCTTTTCACAACCACAGGCCGTGGTATATGAGCGGTGTGTGCGAAGCTGAATGCTCGCGGCTTCTTGCAGAGTTTTTTAAAGAAAAAAGACAGTGACAGGCCGTCTGCCGGTTTTATGCCGCCGGTTTGCTGTTCTGAACAGCGGGTGCAGCGCAGGCGCTTTTGCCGGTGATGTCTGCCTGTGCGCGGCACGGGCTTCGCGGTTTTTGCCATTCGCACGCATAAAAACGTGCAGCAAATGCCTCCGCGCTTTTGTTTCCGATAAGAGCCTCAGGTACAGGTGTACTTGATAATTAAAAAGCCCGCCGTAAGGCGGGCTTTTACAGTCAGGCTCGGAAGCTTATTTGAAGGCCTTTTCAAAGTTGGGCACAACCTGCTTCTTACGGCTCATAACGCCGTCCAGCCATACGGAGCGGCCTTCGGGCTTAACGCCGAAAGCTTTTTCAACCACAACGGTATCATCGGAAACGATCAGCATTTCGCTGCCTTCCTTCATGATGTCCGTGAGCAGCAGGAATACAGAGTGACGGCCGTCGGCCTTCACTTTCTGAATTTCTTCGTACAGGCCGTCCTTGACCGGATCAAGGATGCTCAGGTCGACAACTTCCAGCTGGCCGATGCCAACTTTGCTGCCGTTCATGTCGAAATCTTTGTAGTCACGGAAAACCAGTTCGCTCATGGTGGCGCCTTCAACAGCGGACTTCACCTTGAACATTTCCATGCCCAGAGCCATGACATCGTTCACACCGGCGATCTTGGCAAGTTCTTCCACAGCTTTCTTGTCCTGATCGGTGCAGGTGACCGACTTGAACATGACGGTGTCGCTGAGGATTGCACACAGCATGCCGCCTGCAATACCCTTGGGCACTTCGATGCCGTAAAAATCGTACATGGCCTTGATCACGGTGCAGGAACAACCCACAGGCCATACCCACATTTCCAGCGGGTTGGAGGTAGTCACGTTGCCAAGCTTGTGGTGGTCGACCACGCCTTTGATTTCTGCATCGGCGATGTCGGCGGGCAGCTGGGCGCCGTCGGTGGTGTCCACCAGAATCAGGTCTTTACCGGCAACGGAAGTTACGACTTCAGGAGCGGCAAGGCCGAATTTTTCCAGAACAAAAGTGCTCTCAGGGGTGCATTCGCCCTGAGCTACAGCGGTGGCTTCCACGCCGCGCTTGGACATAAGGTCGGCGACGGCAAGTGCGGAAACGATGGAGTCGGTATCCGGGTTCATGTGGCCCATTACGAGTACAGCCATGGTGAAATCCTCCATAAATCTTGTTAGGAAAGCGAAGGTTCGCTTAGCGCCAAGTGAGTTTGTGCCAAATAGCACAATCTGGCGCAACTGCCAAGTGGGGCAAGGCGTGCAAACAGAAAAAAAAGCGCAAAAAAAAGCCCCCGGGCTATAACCCGAGGGCATAAAACATGAATAAACAGATTGTTGCAACAAAGAGTGCATACGCGCGCGGTATCCGGACAGCCAGCACGCCTCCCACTGCGCTTACAAACCATAATGCCGGCCATTCTGCTCCCTGTATGTAGGGAAGATGGCCCAGAAGCGAACTCAGGCCGGAGATAGTGCCGATAAGCACAAGCAGCGCCGCAAGAAAAAAGCCTGCCTGCAATAACAGAAGCTGCAAAGATGCATTCCAGACCAGCATACCGAACGGAGGCACTTCCTCAATGCCCGAAGCCACACGTCTGGCACCTCCTCTGCCCCACCCCAATGCTCTGTTATAGGCTTTGTCCTGCATCGTCCGGTGCATATATTCCAGCCTGGCGCTTATGAACGCAGCAGGCAGCGAAAGCAGCGCCGGAACGGCCACCTCTTCGGGCGTACGCAATCCGAAGTAGTCTGTTGCCGCGATGGTCAGCAGCAGGCAGCCGACTGCATTGGGGGGAATATATGTGCCGGCAGGAAAAAGGTCGAGCCAGAGGAGTTCGAAGAAGATAGCAAGGCTGAGGCTGAGTTCCCATTCGCCGGTGATTACGGCCCACAGAAAGCCGACACACAGCGGACGCTCAAGAAATCCGATATTTATGCTGAAGCGCGGGAGCGAAAAGAGGGCAAAAAAAAAGCGATGGGGAGACCCCACATGAGGGAGTGAAAAGAAAAAATCATGACCACCCCTTAACCTGAACAGGCGCGTTTGGAACACACCGGAAATCCAGCGCGACGGCTTTGCGCTTGAAAAAGCGCAGACATGCTTCGTCGTCATCGGAAACAGCCACGTGCGGACACAACTGGCGCTTGCCCGGACTGTAATGCAGGTTGCCTATATTCAGTGTGTCAAATTCAAAACCATTTTCAGAACTGCGACGCGCGTCGCCACAGTTGGCAAAAAGTACCAGCGTGTCCGGCAGTGCTATTCCGCGCCGCATAATGATGTCCTGCAACTCATCAATTCTCACAAACGTGATGGACACACGCCCGGGTACTGCCAGAGAGACAATCTGCTGCTGCAGATCATCCGCCGCCAGTTCGTCGTTGACAACCAGCAGATGCCTTGCTCCGGTATAGGGCAGCCACGTTTCTATTATCTGACCATGAACCAGACGATTATCAACCCGCACCCACATATACTCTATTTGCCTCGCGCTTTACGGCGCAGAACCTCGCCGGCCACAACGATGCCGTTGCCGCCGGACTCTTTGGCTTCCAGTGCCAGATTCTGCAACTCCATGGTACGGCTGGAAAAAACTTTAAGCAGCATAGGCAGGTTGATTCCGGTGACAACCTCTATGTCCGCACTGCTGAGCAAAGAAAGGCTGAGGTTTGTGGGCGTGCCGCCGAACATATCGGTGAGCACGATAACCCCTTTGCCTTTATCCAGCTTGCGGACTGCTTCTTTCAGCCGGTCGATTGTTTCTCCCACCTGCAGTGTGCCGTCAACACTCACCGACGTGCAGTCGGTCAGCGGGCCGAGAATAAATTCGGCAGCGCGCAGCAACGCAGCACCGTAGTCCGCGTGCGTGACAAGTACAATGCCCACTACGGGCTCTTCCACGGTTGGTTCAGAAGACATATTTTCTGCTTTGCACATTTGGTTATGGTGGAAAAAAAATCAGCCCAGATCGATATGCCGGTGTTCCAAGGATACTGCATAATCGGACTTTTTCAAAGCGTCCCGCAACGCTTCGGCTGTGGAAACAGACCGGTGTCTGCCGCCGGTACAGCCGATGGCCAGCGTTATCCGGTAGCGGCCTTCCGCCTCATACTGAGGAAGCAGGAAGAGAAGAAAGTCTAAAAAACGTTTAAAGAAAGTCTTGCCTTGCTCGCAACCCAGAACAAACTGCTGTATTTCAGGGTCTTTACCTGAAAGCGCCTTTAATTTTGCGTCGAAGTACGGATTGGGCAGAAAGCGCAGGTCGAAAACCATGTCGGCGTCGGAAGGGACACCGTATTTGAACCCGAAGGTAATCAGGTTGACGCGCAGACTTCTCAAGCTGCCTCCAAGCGAACTCCATTTTTTTTGCACAATGCGCCGCAGGTCGTGAATGGAGAATTCTGAGGTATCGAGAATAAGGTCTGCACGTTCACGCACCGGAGCCAGCAGATTCCGTTCATGTTCAACGGCGGCCTCCAGCCCCAGGTCGCCGCCTTCCAGAGGATGAGGTCTGCGTGTGGTGGCAAAACGCCGTACCAGAGTATCACTGTCGGCTTCCAGATAGATGATGCGGGGAGAAACCCCCATCTTTTCCAGCCGCATAAGCGCGCCTTCGAATTCATCCAGAAAATCGAACTGGCGCAGGTCCATGCCCAGCACCACGCCGCGGTAGCGCCCCATGGCATCACGTGCAAGATGTTCCAACAGGTCGGCCACTACCCCCACCGGCAGCCCGTCTATGGTAAAAAAGCGCAAGTCCTCGAATACATTGAGCACCGTGCTTTTGCCCGCGCCGGAAAGTCCTGTGACTATAAGAACCGGCAGACTTTCACTCTTTTTCACGGCGCAACCCCTTTTCCTACCTTTTAGACAGAGCGGCACCACCGGCGTCCGCCCCTTTCCGTTACGCCTTCTGCAAAAGCTCCCACAAGGTATCTTCCGAATCTGCCTGAGCAAATTCAGCTCTGAATTCTTTGTCTTTCAGCAGACGCGAAATCTGTGCGAGAATGCGCAGATGCATGCCGGCCACCTGTTCTGGAGCAAGAACAAGAAAGAATACGTTACACAGCTTGTAATCAAGCGCTTCAAAATCAAGCCCTTCAGAACTGCGACCGACCACCAGCACGATGTGGTCAAGCCCCTCCACCTTGCCGTGCGGTATGGCTATGCCGTCACCGATGCCGGTTGTTCCCAGATTTTCACGGTCCTGCAGAATGCGGACCACGGTATTCTGATCCAGTTCCGGATATTTTTGGATGACCGGTTTCACAAGTTCCGCCAGCACCTCAGTTTTGGTGCTGGCGGAAAGCTCATGAATTATGAGGTCTTTATCCAGGTATTCACCCAGTTTCATTTTTTAGAATCCCGGATCGATCAGCCCGAAGTCTCCGTCCTTGCGACGGTAGATGACATTCACGCGGTTGTTCTGCGCGTTTTTGAAAACGAGAAACTCGTAATCCAGCGCCTCAAGCTGCATGGCTGCTTCATCAATATGCATGGGTTTGGGATCAATCTCATCAGTTTCAATGATGGTGCGCTCGCGCACGCCGTCATTGTCTTTGTAATTGAACACATCCATACGCACGCTGTCATCACTGCTGGAACGGCGCCGATCCTTAGTCTTTTCTGCGTGTTTCTTGACCTGTGCTTCCAGCTTATCCAGCACAAGATCAATAGTGGCATACATATCCTCGCTCTGCTCCACTGCAGAGAGATTCAACCCCTCGCCCGTGCATTGTACTTCCGCCTTGTGCCGGAATTTATCAACGCTCAACAGAACCTGTAACTCAAGGTTTTCTGACTTATTCAAAAAGCGTCCGAGCTTTTCAAAACGGCGGTTGGCATACTTTTTCAAGTGATCGGAAGGCTCGAAGTTCTTGAAAGTGAAAGCGATGTTCATAAAAACCTCCAGAGATTCAGTTCAGGCATTTCTGCCGGAAATCCTTTGGCCTAAAATACAGCTTTTCGTTTCGAAGAAGAAGGGATTCCCATAGCTGTACGATACTTCGCCACGGTTCTTCGAGCAATATTGACTTGCAACTTTTCTTTAAGAATTTCTCCGATCTTTTCGTCACTGAGCGGTTCTTTAGGATTTTCTTCAGAAATCAGGTTCTTTATCAGCGCTTTCACACTTTCAGAACCTACCTCTGTTCCGTCATTTAACGCCAGTGCACTGTTAAAGAAATACTTAAGCTCCACAATACCATGGGGGGTAGCCACATACTTATTTGTTGTAATACGGCTGACGGTTGATTCGTGCATTCCTATATCGTCCGCTATATCCTTGAGAATAAGCGGGCGAAGCCGGGATACGCCTTCCTCGAAAAAACCCCTCTGATATTTAATAATGCTCTCAACTACTTTGTACAGGGTTCGCTGCCGTTGATAAAGGCTTTTTATAAGCCACGAGGCGGAGCGCATTTTTTCCTGCACGTAGTCCTTTTCTTTATCAGTGGAGCCCTTGACGCCTTCTTTATAAAATTCACTCAGCTGGAGATGTGGCAGGCCGTCTTCGTTCAGCAGGATGATAAAATCATCCTCGCTTTTATACACGTAGACATCGGGGCTGACATACGCGGGCTGTTCGTTACCGAAACGGGAGCCCGGCATGGGGTCAAGAGTCTGGATAAGGTCAAGATATTCTTTAAGGTCGTCCATTCCCAGACGATATTTTCTGAGAAGAGGCTTGTACCGTCGTTTTTCCAGGTCTTCCAGATGATCGCGGATCAGCTCGACAAGCACAGGGTCGCGGTCGTATCCAAGCACTTCGACCTGAACCAGAAGGCATTCCTGCGGAGTACGCGCCGCTATGCCCACGGGATCAAGCCGCTGCAGCAGGTGCAGCGTTTCTTCCACCTCTGCCGTACCGGCACCGGCCATTTCCGCCACGTTTTCCACCGTCGCCTGCAGATAGCCCGCAGGCGAAAGGTTGCCGATTATGACCTCTGCTATGTCCAGCTGTTTTTCCGTGGCGGAAGACAAGCGCAGCTGCCAGCTGAGATGCCCTTCCAGCGTGGGGCTGGATGAAAAACGAGCCTCAAAGGCGGTCATCTCTTCCGGCACTTCCGCGTCGCGTCCGCCTGCCTGTTTGCCGGTACTGGCAAAATCGCCAAGATAGTTTTCCCAGTCGGCATTCTTTACCAATTCCTGACGGAAAGGGTCGGCTTCTTCTGCTCTCGGGGCTCTCTCTTCAGCCTGAGAGACTGGGCGCTCTTCCTGTGTTTCTTCAAGAAACGGGTTTTCCAGCAGTTCCTGCTGAACGGTTTCAACGAGCTCGACGCGTGAAAGCTGCAACAGTTTGATCGCCTGCTGAAGCTGGGGCGTCATCACAAGCTGCTGAGCGAGTTTAAGCTGCTGTCGTAACTCTAAAGCCATTGTTCAACCGAATCCTTAAGATTATAAAAGCTGAATATATTTTGTTTTTATTGCTCAGGGAATATCAAATCCCTGATGCCGGAGACAGCGGAAACGTATATTCCGTGCTGTTATCCAAAAATCATTCCAAAATGCATTCCATGACTCTTTTCTGCCACATATATCTGTGTGATGCAACCGGAGCCGGGGGACTTACAGGCAGAAGCCCTCTCCCAGATAGACACTGCGGGCCTTGGGATCGGCCACAATGGCTTCCGGAGTGCCTTCCAGAATGACCCTTCCTTCGTAAACGAGATAAGCCCTGTCGCAGATATTCAATGTTTCACGTACATTATGATCAGAGATCAACACCCCGATACCTTTGTCGCGCAGTTTTTTGATGATTTCCTGAATATCATCCACGGCCAGAGGATCAATGCCGGCAAACGGTTCATCAAGCAGGATGAACTTCGGGGCGCGGATGAGGGCCCGGGCGATTTCCAGCCGCCGCCGTTCACCGCCGGACAGGTGCATGGCGTATGAATCGGCGATGTGGGTGATGCCGAACTCTTCAAGCAGTTCCTGCGCTCTTGCCTGCTGAGCTTTTTTGCTCAACCCCACATGTTCCAGAATCATCTGCAGATTCTGAGTGACAGTGAGTTTTTTAAAAACAGAACTTTCCTGAGGCAGATAGCTCAAACCGATACGGGCGCGTTCATGCAGCGGCCAGTCGGATATGCTCAGGTCATCCAGCTGCACCTCGCCGGCATTGGGCTTTACAATGCCTATGAGCATATAAAAGGTCGTGGTCTTGCCCGCGCCGTTGGGGCCCAGCAGGCCGACAATTTCCCCCTGTTTCACATTCAGGGAAACGCCGCAGACCACTTCGCGCGAACCGTATTGCTTGCGCAACCCTGTAGCCTGAATGACCGCCATTTACTTCTTCATCCTTTTGGGGGCGGAAAAAACCGCATTGACGGGCTTACCAGGCGCGCCCAACACTTCACTTCTGTTCTCGTTCACATAAAACCTGATTTCCTGCCCGCCGATACTGTTGCCCTCGTCGCGAAGTACGGGGTCTCCTTCCATCACAAGCAGTCCTTCCGAAACCTTGTAGGTGGCCTTGCGGCATTCTCCCGATTTCGTCAGCTGCTTCATGCGTACGTTACCTTCGGCCACCAGCCTGTTGATCTGGCCGGCGTCAATGGCAGGGCCTTCGGCGTCGTTTTGCTTCGCGGCGGCACTGGCGTTCTTGTCCAGATAGACGGAGATGGAGTCCGCCCACAGTTCAAATTCACCGCGCTGCACGTATACATCCTGTTCAAAAATGATCAGCTGGGCGTTGGCGTCATAAGTCATGGTCTTAGATGTGATGGAGGTGGGAATATCCTCTGCCGCGGTGGCGGGGGCGGCCTGCAAAACCAGACAGGCAAGCAGCACCATAATCATGTGGCCTGTTATGCTAATTCTGTTCATGACGTTTTTCTCCTCGGGCTAAGCCGCTGAAGCCGTCTTCAAGGTACAGAACCATGTCAACGCTTCCGCGGGCTTTAATGACGTTAGTGTCCAGCAGCCACAGCACGTCATGCATGGTACCGTTCATGGCGCCGGTTTCAAACCATACCTTTTCGGGCATGGTCAGTTCACGGGAGCTGCCAAGGTAGGTCAGCAGAGATGTTTTAAGCATTTTGTCTGTCTGCACCAGAACCACATCGTCCCACAGACGCATGGACTGGCTGCTCTGCTTTATTTCGCCCCAGCGCGCTTTAACACTCAGGTTGTCGTTTTGTTTTTCAAGAAAATAGACAATGTCGGGCTGCTTGATGCGTACAGTGTCGCCCTGCTGGTCATAAAACGCTTTTTCAGCTTCCAGCGTCCACAGTTCGCGTCCTTTTTCGCCCTGCTTCAGGCGCACACCCGACAGCGCCAGATCGACATTACCTTCCACGGCAGGCTGGGCATCGGTCAGAGAGCGTCGCACTTCACTGACCTGACGTGCCCCCATGGCCGCATACAACAGCAGGCCGGTGAGCAGAATCAGCATACCGGCGACCCAGTACATTCTGCGGCGGGACATCTAGGAAGACCACTCCCTGAGCATGGGAGCCAGTTTGTTCTGGGCATCAAGGATAAAACGTACAGCTTCGCGCACGGCGCCATGGCCTCCCGTGGCGGTGGTGACATATTTGGCCACGGCCTTTACCTCCGGCTGGGCGTTGGCCACTGCCATGGGCAGCCCCACAAGATTGAGCGGGGCCAGATCCACCCAGTCATCGCCCAGAAAAGCGGCCTGCTCCGGTTTGAGAGCATATTTTTCAAGCAATCCCTGCATGACGTCCAGCTTGTGCGTGAAGCCCGCATGGTAGTCCTCTATGCCCAGCCCGCGCACACGCTCGGCCACGGCTTCAGAGTCAAGACCGGTAATCACGGCCACGACAAGCCCTGCGGACTGAGCCATCTTGATTCCCAGCCCGTCCTGCACATTGAAGCGCTTGGCCACCCTGCCGTCACCAAAATAGTACAGACCGCCGTCTGTCAGCACCCCGTCCACATCCAGAACAAGCAGGCGGATGTTGGCGGCCAGCTCTTTAACACGCATAGTCAATACTCCAGATGCTCTTCAGATCTCCTACAAGATCGCTCAGGCGCCCCGCGGGCCAGCTGTTGGGGCCGTCGCACAGCGCCTTGTCGGGGTCGGGATGACATTCCAGAAAAACCCCGTTTGCACCTGCTGCCACAGCTGCGCGGGCCAGTGCAGGAACATGCCTTCTGTCCCCTCCGGAGCAGGAACCCTGCCCGCCCGGAAGCTGTACGGAATGGGTGGCATCGAAAATTACAGGAACATTCAGGCTGCGCATGATGGAAAAAGAGCGGAAATCGACCACAAGATTGTTATAGCCGAAACTTGCCCCTCTTTCGGTAAGCATCACGTGACGGTTTCCTGCCGCATGCAGTTTTTCCACCACTGGCCCCATATCCCAAGGCGCCACAAACTGGCCTTTCTTTACATTGACCACACTGCCGGTGGCGGCAGCCGCCTGCAGCAGGGCTGTCTGCCTGCACAGAAATGCCGGTATTTGCAAAATGTCAGCCACAGCTGCCACAGGTGCGGCCTGAGCAGGTTCATGAATATCGGTAATGACAGGCAGGCCCGTTTCTTCGCGGATGCGGGCCAGCCACTCCAGCCCCGTAGTCATTCCGGGGCCGCGGAAGCTGGAGGCCGATGTACGGTTGGCCTTGTCAAAAGAGCTTTTAAAAATTGCTGTGACAGCATGTCTGTCCGCAGCCTCACGCACAATGCGGGCAGTTTCAAGCGCCAGCTCGTAGCTTTCGAGCACGCAGGGGCCTGCAATGATAAACGGGCCGTCGCACAGGGTTTTATAGAGTTCTGTCGTAGAAAACGTCATGCATCTCCGCCATGGTAAAATCTTGGTGAGGTGGCCGCGGCGCACGGCTTGGGCGCGGCTGTCCGGCAGCATGCCGGAACCGGAAAACCACAGGAAACCTATCCGATTCAAAGCCGGATTGAAAGTCTAAAAAAACGGGGCGCACTGGTGTGCGCCCCGTTTATGGCAGGAGTTCAAGCGTTACCGCTTGCTTTTTACAGCCTGTTTTCCGGCGGCTTTTATAAACTCGCGGAAAAGCGGATGCGGTGTCATGGGGTAGGACTTGAATTCAGGGTGGAACTGACAGCCGAGGAACCAGGGATGATCCTTGATTTCAACCATTTCGACAAGTTCACCATCGGGTGACAGACCACTGAATACCAGCCCGGCCTCTTTGAGCTTGTCAAGATAGGCGTTGTTGAATTCAAAACGGTGACGGTGGCGTTCGTCCACTTTTTCAGCCTGATAGGCAGTGAAGGCATTGGTACCCTTGACCACGGCGCAGGGGTACGATCCCAGACGCATGGTGCCGCCTTTTTCGCTGCCTGAATCACGCCGCTCCACCTGCTTGCTGCGGAAATCAAACCATTCCGTCATCAGGTAGATCACCTTGTCGGGAGTCTGTTCGTCAAACTCTTCGGAGTTGGCGGCGGGCAGTCCGGCTACATTGCGGGCAAATTCGATGACCGCACATTGCATACCCAGACATATGCCGAAGAAAGGCACCTTGTTCTCACGGGCATAACGGATGGCCCGGATTTTTCCTTCCACGCCTCGGCTGCCGAAGCCGCCGGGAACCAGAATGCCGTCGAGACCGGCCAGAGATTCCGCCACATTTTCATCGGTGATGAGCTCGGAATTGACGTACTTGAGCTCCACAGCCAGCTTGTTGGCCACACCGCCGTGAATAAGCGCTTCGTGCAGGCTTTTGTATGCTTCCTTAAGATCGACATACTTGCCCACGATACCGATGGTCACCTTGCCCTGCGGGTTGGCGCATGTGTCCACCAGCTCCTGCCATTTGCTCAGGTCAGGATTTTTGGCCGGCAGCTGCAGCATGATGGCGATCTTCTGATCAAAGCCTTCCTCATAGAAGCTGAGCGGCACTTCATAGATGTTTTTCACGTCAACAGCAGAAAAAACAGCATCTTTTTCCACGTTGCAGAACAGAGCAATCTTGTGCTTGAGGTCATCGGTGACGGCTTTTTCGCAACGGCACAGAATAATGTCGGGCTGAATGCCTATGCTGCGAAGCTCTTTGACGCTGTGCTGGGTAGGCTTGGTTTTGTGTTCGCCGGCGGCGGCCAGATACGGTACCAGCGTCAGGTGGATGTACATGCAGCGGTCACGGCCCAGATCGGAACGAAGCTGCCGGATGGCTTCAAGGAACGGCTGTCCTTCGATGTCACCCACGGTTCCGCCTATTTCCACCAGCGCCACATCAAGGTCGTCGCTGGCCAGATTCATAATCACGCTTTTGATTTCGTCGGTGATATGCGGAATAACCTGAACGGTGCCCCCCAGATAGTCGCCGCGGCGTTCCTTTGTGATCACGCGGTGGTAGATGGAACCGGACGTGTAGTTGTTGCGCTGGTTCATGGGAATGCCGAGGTAGCGCTCGTAATGGCCAAGATCAAGGTCGGTTTCCGCGCCGTCGTCGGTCACATACACTTCACCGTGCTGAAACGGGTTCATGGTGCCGGGGTCGACGTTGATGTAGGGGTCGAGTTTCTGAATGGTGACCTTGAGTCCCCGGGCCTGCAGCAGTGCCCCCACAGATGCGGCAGCCAGCCCTTTGCCCAGCGACGAAAGCACCCCGCCGGTGATAAAGATAAACTTGGTTTTCATGTAACTCCTGCCTCAGCATGATTTGATTCGGAAACGGGAAAAAATCCTGTTTCACACGGTAACAGCTGATTGTATCAAAAACGACACCCCTCGTCAGCCATTGACGCCGACAGGGGCTGCCACTATTATCTGCGGTTCCGAGCAGCAACTGCCCGGATATCTCCGCACGCACAAACGTGTGTTGCTACGGAATGGACATTCCTCTGTCAAGCAAACATTTTCAGGAGCCATGATGACCAAGGTGAATACGCTGGTTATAACCGGCTACGGGACTAACTGCGAAGTTGAATGCGCGCACGCTGCGCGTATTGCAGGAGCCGATGCCGTTGAAATAGCCCATTTTTCCGATCTTGAAACCGGCAGAATCCGCCTTGAGGATTTTAATTTTCTTATTTTCCCCGGCGGCTTTCTTGATGGTGACGATCTGGGAGCGGCTCAGGCAGCAGCGCAACGCTGGAGACACGCCCAGACCAAGGACGGCACCCCACTGCTGGACCAGCTGAAAAATTTCTTTGACCGCGGCGGGCTGATCATGGGCATCTGCAACGGCTTCCAGTTGCTTGTCAAACTGGGACTGCTGCCCGCTCTCGATTCAATGTATTTCGAACGGCAGGTTTCGCTCAGTCACAACGATTCAGCGCGGTATGAAGACCGCTGGTGCCACCTGAAAGTGAATACGCACAGTCCCTGTGTATTCACGCACGGCCTTACTTCGCTGTATATTCCCGTGCGCCACGGCGAAGGCAAGTTGATTCCCGAAAATGAAGAAACGTTGAAACGACTGGTGGCGGAAAACCTTGTTGTCTTTCAGTACGCCCACCCCGAGACCATGGAAGTAACTCAGGAATACCCATGGAACCCCAACGGTTCCCCTCTCGGCATCGCGGGACTGACCGACCCCACCGGGCGTGTGCTGGGCCTGATGCCGCATCCGGAAGCATTCAACCATGTGACCAACCATCCCGGCTGGACCCGTGGCGAGAGTGACCCGCTGGGTACGGTTTTGTTCGAAAATGCCGTTGCCTACCTGAAAAAACAATAGCACTCAGAGCGGAGCATGAATTCATGCTCCGCTTTTCAGTAATTTTTACGGCCTGCCGCAGAGGTGATGATGGTACCTTGCCTTATTTGCGGAAAAGACGCTTCCACCGGCTGGCTGCTCGGCCTCTCTCCTTCGCCGGACAGCCTTAAAGTGGCATTATGTGCCGGGCATGACACGGCGGAAAACAGAACGCTGGCCGCTGCTGCCTGGGAAAAGCTGATGCACGGGGAAGTCGCCCGGCTGATACAACTGCATGCTGTTCCTTTCCGGTCGCGGACTCCCTATGTTTTGACGGTGCGCTATGTTGATGGCGGCAGTGAATCCACGCCCTGCGTCGCACATGCCGTTTTTGAAAATATGGCGCTGCAGGTCACTCCGCCGGAAGGTGCGGTCCGGTATTACCTGCTGCGCTATATCAAAAGTTTTGAGACATCAGCCTTTGCCCGCTGACACCGCAGGGACAAGGCTGTTTTTAGTCTGTTACAGAAAAAAGGGCCGGAACGCAGTGCGTTCCGGCCCTTTTATGGTCTGATTCTGTTCAAATTATTTATGTCTGTTATTGCGGATGGCTGTGACAAAGCACCAGCAAGCCCCGCCCCAGGTCAGCCCCAGGCCGACAATCATCATGATTATTGCTTCAATGCTCATTAGTTTCCTCCTGCCGGCTTATTGATAAAGCGTTCCGTTGCGGGCTGGTTTTTCAGCCAGAAGGCGATAACCAGAGAAACAGGCAGCAGCGACCAGCCAAGCAGCATCAGGTCTCTGACAGGATACCCGCCGTAGCCGTTCACCAGGTCTCCGTGCAGGTTGGAAAGGATGGAGTATCCGAGCACGGCAACGGTCACATACTTGAGGCACTTTTTCCAGAGGTTGTTCACCGAAAAATCGGAGAGCGAGTTCACATGGGTGCGTATGTCTTCAAGATTCAGCACCCAGCTAAGCAGAATAATTTCGATGATGGCACCAAACAGCAGAGCCTGACTGTTCACAAAATGGTCGACGATATCAAGGATGAACAGACCTGCGCCGGTGGTGAACACCACGGTGACCGCAAACCCGCCCAGACAGAAGAACGATACCGTGTCGCGGCGCCGCCAGCCGAATTTGTCAATCAGCGAAGAAACACAGGCTTCCACGATGGAAATGTGCGAACTCACCCCGGCCATGGCCAGACACAGGAAGAACAGCGTGCCTATGAGTTCCGGCGCAGGCAGCGAATTGATGGCCTTGGGAATGGTAACAAAAGCCAGCCCGACGCCCGCTCCGGCAACGTCTTTGATCGAAGCGCCGGTTTCAAGAGCCATATTGCCCAGCACACTGAAAATAAGAACGCCTGAAAGCAGCGAAAAACCGCAGTTGATGAACACGGTCATGGCTGCGTTGTTGTTTACGTCTTCATCGGGCGGCAGGTAGCTGGAATAGGCCACCATGATTGAAAAGCCCACACTGAGGGAGTAGAAAATCTGCCCGTAGGCGGCGGCCCATACTTTGTAATCAAGCACCTTTGAAAAGTCGGGCTTGAAAAGATAGTTCAGGCCGTCAAGAGCCCCGTCCAGCGTTACAACGCGGACAATAAGCAGGAGGACCAGCAGGAAAAGCGCGGGAATAAGCACCTTGTTTGCCCGCTCAATGCCTTTTTTAATGCCGGAAACACAGGCAAGCCATGTGATGCCCCAAGCGGCAAGGCAGGAAACAAAGATGGGCCAGCGTATGCCGCCGAATTCAAGGGGAGAACTGGTGAGGCCGAGGAATTCACCGAAAAAGAACCCCTTGGGATCGTCGCCCCACGAAAGGTCGAGCGAAAAGGTGACATAATTCAGCGTCCAGCCGATGACGGCAATGTAATAGGTTGCAATGATGGCCGCCACCATCACCTGCAGCCAGCCGACCCATTCCCATTTGGGATTCAGGCGGGCAAAAAGCCGCGGGGCTGAGCTGCGGTACTTCTGCCCTACGCCGAACTCCAGAATCATAAACGGAATACCGGCGGTAAGCAGGGCAAAAATATAAGGAATAAGAAACGCCCCACCGCCGTTATCATATGCTACATACGGAAAACGCCAAATGTTACCCAGTCCGATGGCGGACCCCACAGCGGCCAGAATAAAACCGGCCCGCGAGCCCCATTGTTCACGCTTGCTCATTGCTCTTCCTAAAGCGTTTGCAGAATACGGCATGTCGATCCGCTATTCTGATTGATGTGAAACCTCTGACTTCACTGTTTTGTATAAAACCTGTGAAACTGGCCCTGAACAGGCAATTCTCCCCCGTCAGGAGAATTATGATGCCGCATGACAACACGTTATCTGCGGCAGAAGACGCGTGTACGTCTCCATCTTTTCAGAGCGGAGAAGCACTTTTACGTTCCGTGTGCAAAAATGTCTATCCCAAACCCGCCTCTCCTGCGGGAGAAAGACTTTTTTGCACTTTTGCAAACTTTTCCTTCTGATTCGGGCAAGGCACTGTTCCTGCCGTGCCTCACTGTCCGGTTCAGGCATCCGACATTGACAAACCACAGCCACAGTGCGAGAGAACTCACCAGAAAAGAACGATTTTCATTACTTCAATAAAGGAGCTGAACGTGCATCCCGAATCAGTCAAAGAGCTGGAAACCCTGCTTACGGCATGGGAAGACAGCAACGGAACCCGTAAAGCTTTCGAACTGTTCAAGCATCATCTGGAATCCTTTGAAGGGGTCACCTTCGACTTTAAAGCGCGCCCCGGCATCAGCTACTCACTGCGGGCTGCGCACCCCAGCCAGAAAAACCGTAAACTGTTCACGCTGGTTGACGTCATTGACGACGATCCGGCAGCCCGCTGGCTCTCCGTATGTTTTTACGAAGACATGATCACCGATCCGGACGAGCGCGGCGACTTTGTGCCCGGCGGCCTGCTGGGCGAAGACGCACACTGCCTTGATCTGGACGAATGGGATGACGAACACGTCGATTACATCAAAAAACGGCTTACAGAGGCTGCCACATCAGCTTCAGCCTGACCGGAAAAGACACCGATACAAAAAAAGCCCCGCACGCGGGGCTTTTTTTGATTGAACAGCCGCCGCAGGCAAAGGCATCCTGTCTCACCTGCGGCTGAAAAAATCAGTTTTACATAAAATCAGGATCGATGGACGCTTTTCCGTTATCTAGAATAACTTTTAGAAAGCTTAGCGTCCGTGCATCCACAGGAACAACGGGGAACGTGTTGAGACAGCTGTCACATTTAGCCACGGTCGGTTTCACCGGATTAAGCATGGGAATTTTATGCTCGCAGAACGGGCACGGATAAAAAAGCAGCAGCTCAAGCGCCACAGGCTTTACTGGAGCCACTGGCTTACGTGTTCTGGTACTCATAAGGATTCCTTTACAAGCAGGCTCTGTCCGGTCATGGCTTCGGGCCGGTGCAGCCCCAGTATATCAATAATTGTCGGTGCGACATCCCCCAGTTTGCCTTCCGGCACAAGGCGCCATGCGGCCGGTGCACCCAGCAGAGCCACAGGCACGGGATTCATGCTGTGCGCAGTATGGGGGTTGCCCTGTGCATCCAGCAGCTGCTCAGCGTTGCCGTGGTCGGCGGTAACCATAACCACGCCGCCCCTCTCTACAAACGCGTCTATAATTCTGCCGGTGCAGGCGTCAACGGCCTCGCAGGCTTTTACAGCGGCGGAAAACACTCCGGTGTGTCCTACCATGTCAAGATTGGCAAGGTTGCACACAATGAGACCGTACCCCTTGTCCAGAGCGGCAAGCAGCGAATCCGTCACCTCATAGACGCTCATTTCGGGTTTGAGATCGTATGTGGCAACATCGCGGGGCGAGGGAACAAGCAGACGGTCTTCACCCGTAAAAGGCTCTTCGCGTCCGCAGTTGAAAAAATACGTCACATGGGCATATTTTTCTGTTTCGGCAATTCTGAACTGGCTGATACCGGCCAGAGAGACAACTTCACCCAGAGTGCCCTCAAGGGGGTCTTTGTCAAAAGCCACCGGCACATCAAATGACGCGTCGTAGGATGTCATGGTGGCGAAGCGGGCAAGAACAGGTACCCGCCCTCTGTCAAAAGCATCAAACGAGGGGTCAATAAAGCAGCGGGTGAGCTGTCTGGCCCGGTCTGCCCGGAAATTGTAAAAAAATATACCGTCACCATCGGCAATACCGGCGGCAGAGCCGACAATCACGGGTTTTATGAATTCATCGGTCTGGCCTGCGGCATACGCGTTTTCAACAGCTTGGGCTGCACTGTCCGCAGATTCGCCCTGCCCGTGGACAAGAGCATTCCATGCGGTTTCATTACGTTCCCAATGACGGTCTCTGTCCATGGCATAGTACCGGCCGGTGACACTGGCAATACGGCCGTGCCCCAGTCTGACGAGTACCTCTTCAAGGTCATTGATGAACTGCAGGCCGCTTTTAGGAGCGGTATCCCTTCCATCCATAAATGCGTGGATGCACACAGGCACACAGGCATCGCGGGCGGCTTCCACAAGCGCATAAAGATGACGGACGTGACTGTGCACCCCGCCGTCGGATACAAGCCCGAGCAGGTGCAGTGTTCCGCCGGAGCTTTTCAACGCGTCGAACATGTCTGCAATTGCCGGACGGGCCGACAGCTGCCGCTCCTCCACCGCGATATCAATGCGGGTCATGTCCTGATAAACAATTCTTCCGGCACCAAGATTCATATGCCCCACTTCGGAATTGCCCATAAATCCGTCGGGCAAACCTACAGATCTGCCGGAACATTGCAGGCGGCTGCGGCACGGTGCAGCCATAAGGCTGTCCAGCACGGGAGTACGGGCTGCCGACACTGCGTTTCCCTTGCCGGCGGGGGCAATTCCCCACCCGTCAAGAATGAGCAGCAGAACAGGATTCAGCGGGCCGGAAGATGACATTATTCTTCTCCTGTCCGGTTCCGGACGGCCTCCACCTGCGGAGCGTCTGCCCATAGCCCTTCAAGATTATACAGTTCGCGTGAATCGGGCTGAAAGATATTCACCACGACATCGTTCATATCGAGCAGAATCCATTTTCCGGCCTGATAGCCTTCCACGCGCAGGAACTCGAAATTATTCTGCTTGCAAAAATCAAGCATGTAGTCGGCCAAAGCCTGTCCCTGACGCACGGAGCCGGCAGTACCCACAATCATAAAATCGGTAAAGCCGCTGATTCCGCGCAGATCAAATACAAGCAGGTCACGCGCTTTTTTGTCATTGAGCAGCGCGGCAAGGCGCTGGGCTTTTTCATGCCCGTCAGCAAGGGAGAACTTCTTTTCTTTCTTGGTAACCATATATATCAGATGTTCCTCAGGTTGTTTGCAAATTGTCCTTCAGGCTCCGTGGTTCACAACTTGAACCGGCCGCCCTCCGGAGTGTTGCGTAATACTGCATTTGGCTGCAACGTGCAAATGATTATGGGACACCGTGCTCATGCGGGCGTGGCCATATCAGTGTGCGTTCAAGCGCCGGCAATATTCGGCATCGTTCCGGCCCCCTTTTCTGTTGTTTCTGCCTACCGTGTGCTCACGGCACGCACCCCAGCTTCAGACTTCGTTGTTCCTGCTCTGTTTACTTCCTCACATGTGATGTTTACAATACCGCCTTCCGCGGGTTGCCGCCTCCGGAATCGAGATAAAAAGCGGCCTGCTGCGGTCCCATTCTCTTTTCCGTTATTCATGTCACTTTTTGGGGGAATCAATGATCCGTCGTGTTACCATCAGTTCACGCATATGGTTTTTGTGTGCGCTGCTTTTTCTTGTCCCTTCTGTAATTCTTTTCATGTACTGGAACTCTGCAAGCAAACTTGCAGACATCAGCAAAACTGAATTCCGTAATGCTATCGAACAGGACGAACGCCATAAAATAGAGATCGCCACTTCTGTACTGGCTGAATCGCTTGCTGTAGCCCTGCAGGGCGTCACTGATCCTGCGCGGCAGGCAGTTGTGGTACAAAATGCCCTGGATAAAATACGGTTTGAGCAGGATAGCTCGGGTTATTTTTATGCATACAGAGGCACCGTCTGCGTGGCCCACGCCACATCCCCTGCCCTGATCAATAAAGACCTGAGCGGACTTAAAGCCGCTGACGGAACCTATATTATACGTTCACTTTTCAGACTGGCACAAAGCGGAGGTGGCGTAATGGCTTTTCCGTGGGAAAAGCCAGGCGAAGGAATGCAGGATAAAATAGGCACCGCACGCTTTATTCCCGGCACTGACATTTGGATAGGTACCGGTGTATATCTTTCCAACATCGCAAAAGCCGAGACCGCCTTGCAGCAGACCCTGACTCGCAGTATCCGGCCGCTGCTTGTTACCACCATCGGCGCGCTGGCTGCCGCAGGCCTGCTGGGTATTCTTCCGCTATGCTTCATTATCACCCGCAGCATACTTACCCCGCTCAGAGAGGCTGTGCAGGGTGCCGGCAGGATTGCCGGCGGCTCGCTTGATGTGCAGCTGAAAGATGACGGCAACGACGAGCTGGCTGCCCTTATGCGGGCACTGAACACCATGACCCGTAATCTGGCAGAAACCCATGTCCGGCTGGAAACAGCGCTGGAGGAAGCACGGGAAGAATCGCGCAAGGCCGGAACGGCTCGGAGTGAAGCCGAAGAAAGCAAAGCGCAGGTTGAGCGTTCCTATGGTGAGCTTCTGGCCACCGCCGGAGTGCTGGAAGAAACCGTAACGGCAGCAACCGACGCCATGAACGCCGTGCAGAACAACATGCAGAGCCTGAGGAAAAATTCCGCCGCACAGCAGGGTCAGATGGCCGAGATAGAACAGACTGCGGAAAGCCTTTCCAGAGCGTCCCGCCTTATAGGATCACTCAGCGAAGAGACCATGACACAGGGCAAAGCGGAAAAAGCGGCCGCGGCCAAGGGCGTGGACAGAGTGACCGCCTCGGTAGAATCCATACGCGCCATACAGACACAGGCCGGATTGCTGAGCGAGGAGATGGCCGCGCTTGAAGACCATGCAGGCTCCATCACCAAAGTTCTGCACGTTATTTCAGATATAGCCGACCAGACGAACCTGCTAGCGCTTAACGCGGCGATCGAGGCGGCCCGCGCCGGAGATGCAGGACGGGGCTTTGCCGTGGTGGCGGACGAAGTACGCAAACTGGCTGAAAAAACCATGACTGCCACCCAGGAGGTGGGCCAGATAATTTCTGGCATTCAGCAATCGGCCCGTACCAATGCCCAATCCATGCTGACCATGGCAGAGAGTGTTTCTTCCGCGGCCAGACAGGCGGAAGATTCCGGCCATGACCTGAAGCAGATAGCCGCAGGTGTGGAGACAGCCTTTGTCCGGTCGGAAAGTATTTTCCGTGCGGCTGAAAGCCAGAACAGAGAAGTGGAAAACGTCACACAGGCTCTTGCTGCCATGGACGGTGTCATCGGAGAATCCGATCTCAGTGTACAGAGCACAGACTCTGCTGTCGGTAATCTGCTGGCAGAGATGAATAAACTACAGACCGTAATTGCGGATTTGCACCGTCACACGCGGAAACGGTAACATTCCCGATGGCGCAGTGCAGATTGCTGCGCGCGGGCAAATATGACAGCCGCTCCGACTTCCGGAGCGGCTGTTTTTTATAGAAAAAAGGACGTTCTACGCCTGTTGAGGCGGGGCAAAAAACCGAAGTCCGTTGCAGGCCGGTCATGGTATATACCCCCGCAGGCAAGCGGACTCTACCGTGCTGCAAAGCAGGTAACACGCATGCGTGCGGCCGCCCTGCCGACGGCGTTTACTTTTTTTAATACCGCATGATAAGCTATCCATGTAGGCAACAGCCGCTGACGGAGCGGCACCGGCTCTTTTTATAAGCAAACAGGAGTTAACATGGATTTCTTGCGTATTCTGGTCGCCATCCTGCTTCCCCCGCTGGGCGTATTTCTGCAGGTGGGGCTGGGCGGGGCTTTCTGGCTGAATATCCTGCTGACCATCCTCGGTTACATTCCCGGCATTGTTCATGCCGTATGGGTTATTGCCAGACGATAATCAGGCGGCGGAACACTTGATGTTCCGCCGCCTGCCGTTATAACCCGCCGGATTCCGGCGGGGATGTCATTTAATAAATGTAACCCTTGCCGTTGTTCGCCCTTTACCGGCATGCTCCGAGCTGATACGCACTTTTTCCTTTTTAAACTCCGCAGCTGCCTTGATGATGCCCACAAAGTATTCTCCGTAATCCCTCTGCGACTTATATGTCATAACAAGCGTATCGCCCTGATCGTCATACTCAAATTTAGGCGGGCGTACGCCGGGATTGTCCTTTGTCAGGTGCCTGTGGATATCATTCATGGCCAGCAGAAACTCTTTAAGGGTTTCCCCTTTAAAGTACTGCCTGTACATTCTGTTAAAAGCCTGCAGGCTTGCACGCCCTGCTTTTTCAAAAAACAACTTGGGCTGTTCGCCCGTGCGCTGGCATACTATTTCAGCCATCTGACGCAACACCTGATCGGGGTAGGAATTTCCCGGCATGAAGACAGGCTCGCCCATGGTTTTAGAAACATGAGCAAACACGTCATCCCCATAGATATCTTTTATAAAATTCATAAATATTTTCGGCAAAATACCGCGCATCTTTCCGGAAGACTCATGCAGCAGCCCTTCATCCGTCTGCTCATTTTTAAACTTTGATGACAGGGTGTGCAGTTCCGTGGACAACCTGACAAGCGCCGTGGATTCCCTGTTGGCCTCATGAGAAAACTCGTATGCGTCCACTGCTATTTCATAAATTTTGTCAATACGGCCGCTTATCTCCTCCGTGGCGGCAGACTGTTCTTCAGCGGCGGTGGCAATCTGTGAAATGCGAGCAGTCATCTCTTCAATATTATTCATAATATCTTCAAGAGCCTTACCTGCATCTTCTGACAGCTGGGAAGATTTTTCCACATGCACTTTCGTTTCATCCATTGACCGCACTGCCGCTGTGGAACCTGTCTGTATCTGCACGATGGCGTTTTCAACTTCCTTGGTTGCGCTCATGGTCTTTTCAGCAAGTTTGCGCACTTCATCCGCCACCACGGCAAATCCCCGTCCGGCATCCCCTGCCCTTGCTGCTTCAATGGCTGCGTTAAGTGCCAGCAAATTTGTCTGATCAGCTATATCATTAATTACAGAGATAATACGTCCAATTTCTTCCGCCTTTCCATCCAGACTGTTCAGTACCGATGCAAGATGCTCTGCAGAAGAAGATACGCTGCGCACGGCCTCTATGGCGCCGGTTACCAGACCTACCCCTCGACGGGCGGACTCCGCTCCTTCTGATGCCGTGTGTGATGTCGAGGACGCGTTACCTGCGACTTCGTTAACTGTAGTCATCATCTGGCGTATGGCGGCAGCCACTATTTCAGACTCTTCCTTCTGCGCTTCGGCTCCGCGCGCCTGATGGTCAGCGGAAGATGACAGGATTTCTGAAGAAGCGGAAACCTGCTCTGCCAGCTTGTTTACCTTAAGCCCGACACCGGCCAGTTCCGCCTTCTGTTCTTGAAGAGCGGTCTGTTCTTCTTCCGTACGGTTAAGGGCAACCTGCGCTTCCTGCGCTTTCTGCCTTGCCTCTTCTACCTGTGCAAGAACGCTTTGTTTTTCTGCAGAAAGACGCGCTACGGTGGACTGTATTGAATTTTTGAGCGGAAGCAGACTTGATGAAAATACGCCGTGAACCTCGGCCGTCAGGTCACCCCCATTAATTCTTTCAGCATAATCAACAAGAACAGAAAGAGATTTTACAATGGATGAACCAGATGCCCAGACAATAAAACAGGCCATTATCAAAGCTACCAATGTCAACGCCAGCGAGCTGTATAGTTCGTTCCGGTAGTGTGAAATGCGTTTTTCCAGCAAGATAGTCATTTCGGCGTCTGCAGCATCCCACAGAACAGCCAAGCTGCCGGAAAGAGCGGAAACAGAGTTCATAAAACCATCCGGAACATTGCCCGCAGCCATACTTTCAAGCTGGGCGGCTAATGCGGTATTGGCTTTGGCGTATTGTTTGAACGCCGGTGGAATGTTTTTGTGCAGGGAAGGAGATTCGCCGTAAAAATTCTGATCTTCGTTCATTGCCGTATCAAACGAAGCCTGAATGCGTTCCTGATCGTTTTTCAGCTGCGCTGCGAAAATAGAAAGCTCCGTGGCTTCCTGCCTGCTGACGCTTTGACTGCGCAACAACCGGCTGCCTGTTTCCGCTATGGTTGCCAGCCTGATGTGGGCTGCGGGCACTGCTAGCAGCGTTATGTCCATCAGATAATAACTGTCCAGATCGGGATCGAGAATGAGGTTTGAAGTGTCTCCCCCGTGGGTCACCATCCTGCCGATGTCAGTGATCATCCGTCTGACGTCGGGCAGCATGCTCTGCTCAACGCCGCCTGCCAGCTTCTTCCACCTATTCATGACAGCCGAATACAAAAGGTCCTCTCTATCCCGCAGAGCAAGACCTTGCGGGGTAAACTGCAGGTCATCTCCCACTTCGGCGTGTACAGGTGCAAGGGATCTGAGATTGCTGTCAATCACAGCCAGCGCAGCTTTGACCTTTGCGGTATCTTCCGTAACAAGCCCCCCCGTCACATCAGGAAAAGCTGCCAGTGCATGCTGCAGCGGGCGTTGATATCTGTTTCCGTAAATTTCAAGCTCACTGAATCTGATATCGTACCGGATGCCTGCGACGAACGCATACAAAAGCACGGCGATAGGCAGCAGAAAAACCACACTGGACAGAGTCAGCTTAAGCTCAATGGACTTGGAATCAAGAAACCGCATAATCATCTCCGTCAGTTTTATTCGGCAATGCTCTGTCAGGACACTGCAGAGCTATCTATCATTCCCCGCCAACCTAAAAACATTCTTCAATATAAAATGTGTATGAGCTCAACTGTAATGATTTTTTATCGTAATTTATGACTGACCTCTTCAGGCTGGATTCAAAAAAAGCGCTGCAACCCAACGAGCAGGACTGCCAGCACCACGGCAACCACGATCCGCCTGTAAATGAAAAGGCTGGCTGAGAAATGAACCTCAGCCAGCCTTTTTGTGGATACCCTTTCAGCTGCATTTGCCTTCACTGTCCGTGGAGACTCGTTACGTCTAGCAGCCAAGTGTCGATCTTCAGTTATGTTTTATGGCAGGAGAACAAAACGACACAGGCTTATACCCCTTGTGTACCACCGCTGTGTACCAGACGGTGCTTTGGGATATAAGCCTGCTAAAAATTCAGCTATTACAGCTGATTATGTGTGCTGGCGGAGAGGGTGGGATTTCACTGGTGGGAATCCCAAAATCTCCAACATGCTGAAATTACAGGGTTATACCCCGTTTTCAGTGAAAGAGTGTGTACCCTGCCTTTGTAGCTAATGAATCACGCTTGGTCAAGATTTTGCATAGTTGAAATTGATTCCACTACGTTAGGCGCAAAAAGCTCATATCTTCATTGCCGGGATTCGAACCAAAATCCCAATCGCATGTCGAAAATTGAAATTACAGAGGAAAAAGGAGGATCACTTTCTGTCAGAAAGATAACTAGAAATTGGAATCGTGAGTCCAACGAGTGGTTCTATGAGACGCTTGGTAACTGGGTGCCCGTTGAGAGTCCTAGAGAGGTGGCCCCTATTTTTCGGACAGGTTGGCGGTCTCAACAAGGTGAACCGTTCATTCAGTTACGCCGCCTGAGAGGCACGCAGGTTGAAAGGTGGTCTCACCCATAGCACAGGTCTTCCGAAGGATGCTTTGTCAGGTGTTCTGCCGCTTTAGCTGGAATGCAGATGGTCGCCATTATAATAGTAAACTAAATCCAGTTGCCGATGTCCGTTCTTGCATCGCTTTCCGTTTCAAAAGCCTTTAGGTAGATATACTTGTATTCCAAGGGGTGTATAGGCATTCGATCTTAACGTTGTCCGTCCAGCGGCCACCGCCACCCATTGATATCCGTATGTCAGCGTTTTTAAGCGCTGGGTGAACTCGTGGCTCGTAAATTGACTGCCCTAGTTAATAATGAAAATTTCAGGCCTACCGAACAGCCGGAATACTTCTTCGCCGCCACACGAAGTCAGTCTCCGTGGTGTTCGACACCCGCCAAGATAAAACTTTTCGGCGGTGCCAGCCCATTATAGCTACCAGATACAAAACACATCGACGCCTTGGTATATAGCTGGTGTCGGCTTACCATGCTTGATTGGCCTTTTCGACAGCCATTTCATGCATCAAATACAGATAAACCATGTGCTGCGGATGCGTTTGGTAGGTTCATGGCTTCTAGTAAATCGCCAGTAACCACATCTTGCGCATAACCAGGGCATTTCAAGAAACTGCTCGTCTGTCAAACCGTATAAACGCGAAATGCAATCCGCTCTCACCAGACTTCTTGTAGTAAAAAACGGAACGGCTAAAGCCAATAAGACAGCATTGCCTGAATATGCTTGAAATGCTACTAGAAAACGTACAAGAACTGTGAGGTTAAGTGACCAACATTTTGGTCTAGTATTCCCTTCGAACGCTTCAGAAGATATGTACCCGATGTGTTCGTGTCTTATTTGCGATTGTAAAACTGTTTTGGGTAGATGAAAATATATATTCTTGATTCGTCTTTTGATTTAAACTACTTATCGCGTAACCTTTCATGTTTCAATTTGCTAAATACTTTTAGCGACTGTTTGTTGTCCCAGTAATTCCATTTGTGACTCATACTTGCTGTTATTCCATGGCCTGAAAGCATGTTGCGAAATGATTTTCTTGCGTTTTGGCAACCATGTTCACTGTGTTACATTATGTCTGCCCTAGTGCTTCAAGCACTCAAAGCCATTTGATTGGCATTTTGAGCCAATTTTGCATTTATTTTGGCATTGGCCAGCTGAGCTGGGAATGACGATACTCTACTACCCCTCTCCTTCGGGCAAGGCTTAACGACCAAAGCCTTTGGCTAAAAAATCACGCTTCACGAGCAATTGTCCAATCTTGGCGCAGAGCTCTTTGATCTGTAGTCGTTATTGGCAAATTGTCTCTCGACCTTGCCTGCGAAAATGCCTACCACCCCTTTTAGCTGCCTTGGCTTTAAATCCCGCCAAGTAACGCTTGCTTTTGCTCTTTGGCATGATTCCTCCGTCTGTCTTGGCTCAACAGTATACGTCTGGCCAAGTTTTGGGATCACCTCTGATTGAGGTTTCCGCCTTAAAAGCAATATTTTTAGTGTGTTATGGTTGTCAAAAAAACTCCAGAAGGCAATATTTTCTAGCTAGGTTGAAAAAAAAATGATAGAAAAAAGATGGAGAGAGTGAATGGCAACATCCGAACAGATAAAATCGTTAATAAGATCGCATTGTGATAATGATCGTGAGAGATTCCTTACGATTGCATTACAAGTTGCCGCGCATGAGGCCAAGAAAGGCCATGATGGGATTGCGCATGATATCCGAAGCCTTGTTGATAAGGCCAAGTCCGGATCAGGTAAAGTTATCCCGTTCAATCGCGAGTTTAGTGATCTTGTTCTTGCTTCGAGTCCTAGTACCCAAATTTCTGAGCTTATTTTAGCGCGTGAGAAGTGTGATAGGATTCAGAGGATTATACTTGAATATCGCCAACAGGATAAGCTGAAAAAACATGGGCTTGGGAACAGAAAAAAAATTTTGTTGGCAGGGCCTCCTGGAACGGGCAAAACCCTAACCGCCTCTGTATTGGCTAGTGAGTTGAAACTACCGCTTTTTACCATATTAATGGACAAGTTGGTAACCAAATTTATGGGCGAGACAAGCGCTAAGCTTAGACAGATATTCGATTTAATTCGCGCTAGGCGGGGAGTCTATTTGTTTGATGAGTTTGATGCCATTGGCGCAGAGCGTGGCAGGGAAAATGATGTAGGGGAAATGCGGCGTGTTCTTAATTCTTTCTTGCAGCTAATTGAGCAGGAAAAATCTGACAGTCTTATTATTGCGGCCACCAACAATGCAAAAATTCTTGACCATGCTTTATTTAGAAGGTTTGACGATATTCTTTATTATGATTTGCCAACGACGGATGAGATTATACGTCTGATTAAGAATCGACTTTGTGAGTTCAAGCCTGCAAAAATGTCATTAAAAACTACTATCATGGCGGCAGAAAAACTAAGCCACGCCGAGATAGGTCAAGCTTGCGATGATGCTATAAAGGCTGCTATATTGTCTGACAGACAGAAGGTTACAGCGACAGATCTCAAGGCAATGCTGAAAGAACGCCGCTCTGCATATGGATACTCTAGCTCCTAATCTATATCAATGCCTGACCAATTTTTCCCTCATATTTTCCTTTCCGGCACAGCTGAGGCCTCTTCCTTTACAAGTACATCCTCATGGGGACCCAAGCCCCGACTTCGTGAAAGGGACAGACGCCAACATGGCGAATATATTACCAGAAAACTGGATCAAGTCTGGACTGCAGCAAAAGAACAGCGAGAAGCACGTACAGCTGTAGCCTTACCGACAAAGCAGGGGACTTACCTAGAGTTTGAGAGTGCTCCTGGCTTTGATCTGAAGACAGAGAGTCTTGAAAGTCGCATGAAGGGAATTCGCCTTCTTAATATTAGAACTGTACAAGAAAAATTAGGGGAAGTGGGTCAACCTCCTGCCCCTGTCACAAGAGCTACGGTTTACATCCCATCCGGAGAAGAAAATTTTTTTCTTGAGCGTGTTGAGCAGTACCTCAGTAAAGACACCCCTAAGGGGAAACCACAGAACGCTCCTTTGATAGATGGAATCGAAGATATTCGGCTCGCTCTAATCGAGTCGCTGTGGACGGATGCTCCCTCTATGATGCCAGATCAAGAGCCTGTGTGGTGCGAGGTTTGGCTCAGAGGCGACGATCCCCAAGTTGAGGAAAGTGCTAGGGCTGTATTTAGGGAATTTGATCTTCCGCAGCAGCATGGCGCATTGAAATTCCCTGAGCGCACTGTGGTCTTAGTGAAAGCTAATCGGGAGCAGCTCGCATCACTTATGCATGCCTGCGACGAACTCGCCGAATTCCGTTGCGCAAAAGAGACATCCTCCTTTTTTCTGGAACTGGAAAATGCTGAGCAGCAGGAATGGATTGCTGACCTTATCAGACGTCTTGAACCTGAAATGGATCCAAGTGTGTCTGTCTGTGTTCTTGATACCGGAGCAAACAACGGCCATCAATTGCTGGCCCCGTTGTTAAATGATCAAGACTGTCATACCTGTGTCCCCGCATGGGGGGTGGATGATCACAACGGTCACGGTACTCTCATGTGTGGTCTTGCAGGCTATGGAGACTTGAATCAGGCGCTGGTAACCGACGGAAGAATAGTTATTCCGTATTGTCTCGAATCAGTAAAAATTCTCCCGCCTGTAGGGAACAACGACCCCAATCTATACGGATATATCACATCACAAGCTACCAGCAGAGCCGAGATCCAAGCTCCCTATCGAAAGCGCTGCCTGTGTATGGCTGTAACATCGATAGATGGTAGAGATATGGGGCGACCGTCCTCTTGGTCCGCTGCGATTGATGCTTTGTCCGCTGGAATGTCTGTCAGCCAGTTGGCTCCTGGAGCTAGCTCAGATGGGAATGATGATGAAGCCGAAAGGCGGCTTTTCATTATTTCGGCAGGAAATGTTGAAGGACAGGCGGAATGGCAGGCTTATCCTGACAGCAATCTGACGAATTCCGTCCACGATCCAGCGCAATCATGGAATGCCCTTGTTGTAGGTGCATATACTGAAAAAGTTGTCATCAAAGACCCTACGCTTGCGGGGCACACCCCCCTGGCAGCTAGCGGCAGTCTCTCCCCTTACAGCACCACATCTTTGATTTGGGAGCGCAAGTGGCCGGTGAAGCCTGATATCGTCATGGAAGGCGGTAACGTTGTAAAAGCGCCTGACGGCTTTTGCTCTGAGTGTGAAGACACAGCGCTTCTCTCGCTAAGCCACAGACCTACCCGAAAACAATTTGACTGGGTCAATGCCACAAGTGCTGCCGCTGCGCAGGCAGGATGGCTTGCAGCGCATCTTCAAGCCGCTTATCCGCAAGCATGGCCCGAGACCATACGGGGTCTGATTGTGCATTCAGCCGGGTGGACGGACAATATGAGAAAAGACTTTCTCAACTCCGAAAGCAAAACAGATTATGCACGACTGATGAGAGTTTGTGGATATGGCGTCCCCGATCCATACCGGGCGTTTCACTGTGCAGCAAACAGCCTTACTTTGATTGCGCAGGAATATCTCCAGCCCTACGGCAAGAAAACAGCAGGTTCTGGTTATTGTACAAAAGACATGCACCTTCACGATCTGCCTTGGCCCAAGGACGTATTGCAGGAGCTCGGTGAAACAGAAGTCACTTTGCGGATAACCCTTTCATATTTTGTTGAGCCTGGGCCGGGGGAAATTGGGTGGAAAGATCGCTACAGATACGCCTCCCACGCCTTAAGATTTGACCTAAACAACACTACGGAAAGCAAAAGTGAATTTCTTATCCGAATGAATGCTGCTGCCCGAGAAGAAGATCAAAAGCCGGAAACAGAGAGTGGGAGCGAGAGGTGGCTTATTGGCAAGAATGGTCGCTCCCTCGGCTCTATTCATTCTGATATTTGGACAGGCTCTGCCGTCGAACTGGCAGCTTGCAACTTGGTGGGGGTTTATCCGGTAATTGGATGGTGGAGAGAACGTCCTTGGCTCGGTCGTTGGAGTCAGCAAACGAGATACTCCCTCATTGTTTCACTTCATGCACCTGAACAGCATCTTGAACATGCGATTGATATTTATACCCCCGTCGTCAATAAAATTGCAGTGAAGATTAGCACGTAGCCCCTTGCCAATAGGCTAAAAAGTTTTTGCTTTAAAAAGCTCCATATTAAATTACCAGCCCAGAATAATGCCCAAGAGGTCCTGGGCCAAGCTAACGAGAGCCATATATGCCGCTTAAGAAAGTTAGAATAGAAAAGACCACAAGGCCCTATAAGCACTCTGAGACCATGTCCATGCGGCCCGATGTGGGGACGCAGACGCAGTTTCGCAAGAAGCGCGGCCCCAAGACCTACCTCTATGACTCCTCCTTAGCTCCGTCTATGAACTGGGACGAAGGTTCAGCAAGGGGGTATGGCGAATGGCTCATCCAGTGCATCGAGGATGCGGCGCGGGAAGAGAACCTCGCATTCGATTCCCCACGTGAATTCAAGCGGGGCTGCGATATCATCAGAGTCTATGGCCTGCGTGACGCTGTGCAGCTTCTCAAAGGCATAAGCAAGCCATTCCTTGAATGGACAGGCAAGGCCGAGCGGCTTTCTTTCGATGTTCCCACACTGCCGCTTTTCGTCCACGAACGTCTTTCCACCAAAGCGATCATTGAGACCCTCAAGGTACACCGGAAAGACAAGGGCGTGGTTCAGGGCAACCTGATGGACTTCTTCAACGAGCCGGACTTGTCTGCCGTGGACAAGGTGCTCAAGTCCTATGAGTATCAGGATCAGTGGGTGAACCGTATGATCCTGGGCGACTCCCTTGTGGTCATGAACTCGCTGCTCGAATATGAGTCCATGGGCGGTAAGGTGCAGATGATCTATATGGATCCGCCGTACGGCGTGAAGTTTGGTTCCAACTTCCAGCCGTTCGTCAAGAGTAACGATGTAAAGGACAACAGCGATGACGACATGACTCGCGAGCCGGAAATGGTGAAAGCGTATCGCGATACATGGGAGTTAGGCCTTCACTCGTACTTGACGTACATGCGCGATCGGTTGTTGTTAACGCAAGAGCTACTTACTGAGTCTGGCTCGGTATTTGTCCAAATTTCAGATGAAAATATACACCACGTTAGGCAATTATTGGACGAAGTCTTTGGAGCAGAGAATTTTGTTTCTCAAATCAGTTTTCAAACAACATCTGGATTTGAAACGAATACTATAGCTACGCTAGGAGATTTTTTGTTGTGGTATGCCAAAGACAAGCAAAAAGTGAAGGTAAACAAGTTATTCTTGCCTCAGGCCGCTACTATCGGTGAAGGTAACGCCAGATGGGTTTTGCTAGAAGACGGGACGTATCGTGGTGTAACCGCAGCAGAGATAAGAGGGGAACAGGCATTGTCGGGGGGAAGCAAACTCTACTCCCCAGGAGATTTACAGTCACAAGGGGCTTCAAAGAATCCCCAACCTTTCGAGTATGATGGAAAAACTTATTATCCGAATGCAAATGCTCATTGGAAGGCAAATTATCCAGAAGGGATGGAGAGGTTAGCACAGGCCGGTAGAATCCATGTTGCGAAAAGCAGTTTAAGGTTTAGACGTTTTCATTCAGATTTTCCGTTTAAAGAAATTGGTAATATTTGGACTGACACAATTACTGGTAGTTTCACAGAGAAAAAGAAATACGTCGTCCAGACAAACACAAAAGTTATTCAGAGATGTTTGCTGTTGACAACTGATCCTGGTGACCTTGTTTTTGATCCAACTTGTGGAAGTGGCACAACTGCACTTGTGTCTGAGCTGTGGGGGCGGCGGTGGATTACGGCGGATGTCAGCCGTGTCCCCCTAGCTTTGGCAAAACAACGACTTCTCACTTCAACATTTCCTTGGTTTGAGCTTCGAGATAATGCATCCGGGCCGAGTGGCGGTTTTGTGTACGAACGCAAGCAAAACGCCAAAGGCGAAGAAATTGGGGGGATAGTCCCTCACATCACTTTGAAATCAATTGCGAATAATGAGCCGCCAAGTGAGAAAGTTCTCGTCGATAAGCCAAATGAAGAAAATGGTATCACTCGTGTCTGTGGTCCCTTCTGCTTCGAGGCATCAATCCCGACCCCCGTGGATTGGGAAGGCGATGGTGAAGAAGACAGTTGTCCCGCTATCGCGGAATCCCACACGTCCTTCGTCGAGCGCATGCTTGAAGTTCTTCGTAAAAGTCCGGTGCTGCATCTCAGAGGCGGGAAAACTGTTACCCTCGAACAGGTAAGGCAACCGGCCAAGGCACTTAACCTCTCTGCAGAGGGTTTGGCAAAGAATGGTGGCGATGAACGGAAGCCGGTCGCCTTAGTCTTTGGCCCTGAGAACGGAGCCGTGAGCGAAAAGCTCGTTGCCGAGGCGGCACGGGAGTCCTACCAAAAGAGTTACCACCACTTGTACGTTATCGGCTTCGCCATTGAGCCTAAGGCGCGAGAGTTCATCGAGCATTGCGAAGTCGTAAGCAGTATCCCGGCTACTTATGTCCAGGCAACCCCGGACATCCTCATGGGCGACTTGCTCAAGAACATGCGTTCCAGCCAGATTTTTTCTGTGTGCGGCCTGCCGGATGTGGAGGTTTACGACAGAGGCAAGGGTAAGTTCCAGGTGGAGCTTCTCGGCCTCGACACGTTCGACCCGGCAACCATGGAGTCGGACCACCGTAAGGGCAACGATGTTCCGGCATGGTTCCTTGATACCAATTACAACGACTCCTGTTTCCATGTGTGTCAGGCGTTCTTCCCCCGCACCAATGCTTGGGACAGCCTCAAGAAAGCACTCAAGGCCGATTACGACGCAAGCGTGTGGAAGCACCTTGCTGGCACCAAGTCTATTCCCTTTGATGCACCAGAGACCGGCAAGATCGCCGTCAAGGTCATCGACGACCGAGGCAACGAGTTGCTGGTGGTGAAAGAAGTCGAAGGAGCGGCATAATGGGCAGCTTCGAAGTCGACAGTCCGATTATTTGCTCCCCGTTTGAGGAACCTGTGGAGCACTGGCTTCTCAAGGAAGGCGAGGAGCCGCAGCGCATCAAGGGGCGGCGGCCTCCGCTGCTCTTCTCTCCCCGCGACCAAAAGAATCCTTGGGAAGAGAATGAAATCATTAGGCAGAGCAAGGCGTATGCTCCGGCGTACGAGTTGTTCATGGTCGCCCGGATTCGCGATGCTGTGAAGCGGTGGCGCGAAGAAGGCTATCCTGGCGTCACCAGAACAACCCTCGATCTGCTGAAATACTGGAGCAGAAAGGGGAGAGAGTTCCGGTTGTTTTTCGCGCAGATGGAAGCGGCGGAAGTCGTCATTTTTCTCAACGAGGCACGGCAGGACTTCCTTCAAGGCATCAATGTCCCCATTGATGACGTGAATGAGAACCAGAAGCGCGAGGGCATGAAGGCGTTTCTTCGGTACGCCTGCAAGATGGCGACGGGAACGGGCAAAACAACGGTCATGGGCATGATCGCGGCGTGGTCGATCTTGAATAAGGTGGCGAACAAGCAGGACGCACGCTTTTCAGACACCGTGCTGGTTGTCTGCCCGAACGTCACGATCCGCGACCGTCTTCGCGAGCTTGAGCCCAACATGGGAGAGGCGAGCGTGTACCGGAAACGTGATCTTGTTTCGCCCGACCTGATGCCGGACCTGCGGCGCGGACGGTTCATCATCACCAACTGGCACACCTTTGAGCTGCAATCCGTTCAGGGCGGTTCTAAAGTAGTTAAGCGTGGCGTGAAGCTCATCACCCGCGAGAAGATTCGCATCGACAAGAAGAACGACACGTACAGAGGGACGCGCCTTCTCACTGAGGACACGTTTAACCAGCAAGTTGCAACGGGACTTCTGACGGTCATCAATGAGACCACAGACAATCAGGGGCGGCGGATCATTGAAGTCGAGTCTTCGCGCCACGTGGAGAGCGATGCGGCATGGGCTCTCAGGGTGTTGGGCCGCGATAGCGGGACCAAGGGTAATATTCTGGTCATGAACGACGAGGCACACCACGCCTATCGCATCCGTCCTCGCCAGGAAGAGGAGCAGGTAAACCTCTTAGATGATGATCCCGAAGATGAGTTTATTGAGCAGGCCGCTACGGTCTGGATAGACGGATTGGACCGCGTTCATCGGCAGCGCGGGATTAATTTCTGCGTGGATCTGTCCGCGACGCCGTACTACCTGAACCGAGTCGGCCAGGAGGCCAACAAACCCTTCCCGTGGGTTGTCTCAGACTTCGGCCTGATTGACGCGATCGAATCCGGCTTGGTCAAGGTTCCGCAGATGGCCGTGCAAGACAACTCCGGCGACAAGATTCCCGGTTACTTCAACATATGGGAATGGATACTCAAGCAGATCAAACCCGGAGAGCGCGGAAGTAAAGCCGGTGAGATTAAACCTGCCGCAGTGCTCAAGTATGCGAACACGCCTATTCGCATGATGGCAGGCTACTGGCGCAAGGATTTCCATGCATGGGAAGAGGGCCATGACGATCCGCGTCCACCGGTATTCATCCTCGTTTGTAAGAATACCAGCATCGCGAAAACGATTTACGAATGGATCGCCGATGGGGTTTGCCCTTCGGGCATCTCGCCGTTCGGCATTCCCGAGCTGGCAAACGAGAACGGGAATATCCGGACTATCCGAGTAGACTCCAAGGTCGCCCATGAGACGGATTCAGGACACGCCGCCCAGGATGAACACGCCTGGATGCGATTCGTCCTTGATACTGTGGGAGTCATGGAGTGGCCCCCCGACGAGCAGAAGCGTCCGATTCACCCGAGTGGATTCCTGGAATTAGCCCAGAAGTTGGGCCGTCCCACCATCCCCCCAGGCCGAGATATTCGCTGCATCATCAGTGTAGGCATGTTGACCGAGGGATGGGACTGCAACACGGTTACACACATTGTTGGTCTCCGCCCCTTCATGTCGCAGCTTCTTTGCGAGCAGGTCGTGGGGCGTGGCTTGCGCCGGATGAGCTACAACTTGACCGAGGACAACAAGTTTCCAGAAGAGATCGCAAAAATATTCGGCGTACCGTTCGAGCTTGTGCCGCTCAAGAGTAGCGGTGGTTCTATCAAGCCGCCGGAGAAAAGGCGTCACATCTTCCCGGTTTCCTCCAAGAAACAATTCGAGATTATCTGCCCCCGGGTCGAAGGATACACGCAGGCGATCCGCAATAAAATCACTGTGGATTGGGAAAAGGAAGGCAACCTGATTCTCAACCCGCAGCAAATTCCCAACGAAGTGCTCGCCAAGGCGTCATTGCCCGACAACGAGGGAAGACCGACCCTTGACGGCCCGGGCGCATCCGAGAAGTTGGATTTGAATCCTTTCCGCTCTGATAAGAGAATCCAGGAATTAGTCTTCACTCTGGCGAAAGATCTTGCAGCCAGCTACTTGAGTCAGGCAGATTGCGAAATTCCGGCGCATGTTCTCTTCCCGCAGCTTGTGAGCATCGTCCGTCGCTTCATGGACGAGAAAGTGAAAACGATGTTTCCGGCAAAGAAAATTGATGTGTATTTCTCCCCATACTACGGGATCGCCGTAGAGAGGTTGCGCGAGGCAATTCATCCTGATCCGAGCCAGGGGGAAACCCCGGAGATTCCCCGGTATGATTCTCGCGGTCCGTGCACGACGAAGCATGTTAACTACTGGACTAGTAAGCGTGTCTCGCAAGCTAACAAGACACACCTGAATTACGTCGTAGCTGACACCAAGAAATGGGAACAGGCCGCTGCTTTTTATCTCGATAATCACGATGCGGTTGATGCGTTTGTGAAAAATGACGGATATGGTTTTACAATTCCCTACATGAAAGACAACGAGATTCACGACTACATCCCGGATTTTGTCGTTCGACTGAAGACTGTTCCGCCCTGCCACCTCGTCCTTGAGACCAAGGGTATGAGTGGTAATGATGTGAACCAGAAAAAGACCGCAGCCGAACGATGGGTGCGCGCCGTGAACGCTGATGGTCGCTATGGCAAATGGGCATATGAAATTGCCTTCAGTCCTGAAGAGGCTATTGAAAAAGTCAATGATGTCATAAAACGTATGAAGATTAGCCAAAACGATAGACCACCTGAGCAACAGAATTAGTTTTGGGGAACGGGTGTAAAATCAAAGGCAAGACTCTTAATGGGTATTGTAGAAATGCTCAATGAGGACAGCCGTTATCTCAACTCCGATTTAATCTTGAAGCGCCTCTTGAAAACGAGAGATTCTACTTTTTGATGGGGATGTGAATATCATCAAACGGAGACCTATGCTCGAAGGAGAACCTCGTGCCTAGTTTCAATTACAAAGTTATAAAGCACAAGATCGACCTGCTCAATACCGTGGAAGAAGTCGGTTGCCTATGCCACCTCGGCCTGCCTCGCTCTTGGGGGGATCTCCAAGAGCGAAATGCGGTCGTTCATTGTTGTAGATCCACAGCCAGTTAGCGGCAAGGTTCTGAGCCTCTGCAATGCTTGTTCAACTGTAGCCAAAATGGTGATGATTGCCGCGGACGGCTTATAGGTGCTCTGGACCTGCGTTATCGAAATCATAACGCAGCTTCCCCGCTCCGGCCCTCGAAAGTTACGTCAAGGAAATCGTGACGGAAGTGAGTTGTTTTCATTTCGGCAACAACTGGTCGTGACGGCAAGGCCTACAAGAGGTCCATGCTCCCATAGATTTCGCCAATGGCTGACTGGTTGCAAGAGCACGTCAAAAGCTGTGAACACTCATTGCAAGCGAGTTAAGACCTGTCCTACCGAAATAGGAGGTCAGGGCCGTCATATGCATATTATTCCTGAAGCAGACGTGTATCGTCGTGTTGTTCGATCTCGATGTAATATCTTAAATTACTTAAAATAATTAAAGCTACTGGTTTGGATGTGCTCCCGCAGCGCTGCAAGCAATGACCACCAGCCTTAAGGTGGCTGAGGTGTTCGGGAAGAGGCACGACAGCGTGATGGTCGACCTAAAGAAACTGTCCAACAGGTGTGTCCTGAATTTTCAGGAGATCTCCTAAATCCATCCGCAGAATGGTCAGGAGTACCGCATGTTCCTCATGGACCGTGACGGCTTCTCTCTGCTCGTCATGGGCTTCACCGGAAACAAGGCACTGGCTTGGAAGCTCAAGTACATCGAAGCCTTCAACCGCATGGAAGCCGAACTAATGAAGCGACAGGTGAATGTCCTGCCCGACTTTACCAATCTTGTTGAAGCCGCTCGTGCGTGGGCTGATCAGGTCGAACAGAAGATGGTTTGCGAAGCACAGGCCAAAGCCCTCATTCCCTAGACTGCAAGCAGACAAGAGTTTCTTTGAATGTACTGAGACGAGCATCACGAAGGGGGCAGAACGTCCCCTTCAAATAACTAGCTCAAGATATACCAGCCGATTTTGGTGCAAAAATCTGAGCGGGTTTACAACGTTATGAAAAGCGAAAATCCCCCCCATGCCCTTTGTGTGCGCTGAATGGGCGAGGCGTTTCAACCGCTGAAGACTGCAAGGCTTACTTCTCGCCGCGTCATGTGTGTGTGATGCACTCGGTATTGACTGGGCAGGACAGTTCACCAAGTTCAAGGACGCTGTGTACTCTCGATCTACGTTGAAGGAGTCTCAACACAGCTTACCGGCTCCGGGCAGCGTGTGAAGATCAAGGCTGATCCGGTCTTGGCAAGTTCCGTAACCGAAATGGTGACGGAAGTGAATCGGGCTGACACCGGACGGAAGACTTCCCGCACCGCCGTTATGCTCCCCATCGAGTTCGCCAATGGCTGGCTGTTCATCAAGATCAGGAACGATCCTGTCCTCTCTCTCAAGTCGTCACGGTAATCGTGACACCTTCGGCTGGAGGCGATCAGAAGACCACCGTAACCAAAATGGTGACGATGCGTCCTGACGGTTGATAGGTCTTTCGACCTGCGTAGTGGAAATGGCAACGCAGCTTCCGCCTTTCTTCTCAAAAGGTATACCTTGTGGAACACTCATGCCATTGCCTGAAAAGCCGCTTTGTTCCGTGTCTCAAAACCTCGCAATCTCATTTCTTGACACGACTTCTCGAAAAGTCTAGTCCTTCTGTTACACGACGATTACAGAAGGAGGAAACAGGAATATGGCTCATGTTGGATACATCCGTGTTAGCTCAATCGACCAGAACACTGACCGCCAGCTTGCTGACCTTGATTG